>NZ_JAQNCQ010000129.1:0-65540 GCF_028368005.1 Geitlerinema sp. CS-897
AAGAAAGAGGACTGAGTACGGTCGGGCAGACCGGAACAATGCTCATGGAGGGTAAAGAGATCGGGGTTGGAGTTCGTACTTCAGCTAGACTCTCCCTATGAAGTGAGAATCCCCGCCCCTTCCAGGGCGGGGAGTTGTCAATTTAATTGTTGGGGCAATGGTGGGCGAGAGGTTGAGACGGTGGCGAACTACTTGCGCTCGAAGGTGGCGATCGCCTCACGGTTGGCGGTTGTCAGTCGTTCTAAGGCCGCGATCGCCTCGGGTTGGGATTTGACGCGGGCTTCGAGGAATAAGGCGATCGCTTCTACCATTACATTCTGTAGTTGTTCTTGGGGTTGGGTTTCGGGAAAATCTAGGAACGGACGCCCCGTCGTGCTGTCGAAGGTTTGGGCGATGGAAAAATGGTTGGCACCCTCGAGAAGTAGCAGATAACTGTCGTTGCGTCCTCCGGCGATCGCGTCTTGAAAAGTTCGCTGAATTGGGGTTGTGGGCTGCTCCCAAGTGACGCCGTATCGATGGCTGCTTTGGGCAATGACGCCGTCGCAGGTTCCGCCGATTAACAGTAGGGGTAACTCGTCAGGTAAGGGTAAAATTGTCCCCGGTTCGTACCCTATTTGTACGGCAGCGGCGGTATGAGCGCCATAGGCAAAGGAGGCGACGACTTGCGAGAAAAACTGGGGACTCGCGCTTTCGATCGCCACTCGTCCGCCTGCGGAATGTCCGCCTAAGACAATGCGATTTAAGTCTAACAATCCGGCTAATATGCCTTTATTTTGCAACTGTTCTAAGGTCTTTAAAATCGTCGGTAACGCCGAAGCGGTCGGACCCGTTCCGTAAAGCTGTGGCGATAGCATTTTTATATCGACGCCGGGTGTCAACGCCACCATTCCCGGTATGTTTTCCGCCACCCAAGAAAATGTAACGACGACAAATTTTCGTTCGGCAAGTTTTACCGCCAGCCATTGATAGACTTCGGGACTGCAATTAATGCCGTTGAAGAAAATCACGACGGGAAACGGGGCGTTTTTGTCGTCGGCGGGAACGATGCCTAAATTTTGCGATCGCTCGTCGTCTGGCAGGCAAGCGGGATAGAAGATTTTAAGATTGAGAGTATCGTAAGGAGATGCTGCACTTTCAATTTTGGCGGCTTCATAAATGGCTCGGACAGTCATCGGATGAAAACTCCAATTTTATGGGTTTATTTTTGCAAAAAAATTAAATTTATGTTATTGTAAAATAATTGCTTGAATTTGTCGAATTTAAATTTCAAAATACGATCGCGATCGCCAAATTTATTTTATAGCAGTCCCAAATGAGTCGTCAAAAATTAAAACACCCAAAAAAATCTGATTCCCCGTTCCCTTCAATTTTGTTACACAACTGATTTAGGATTGCTATAGTATTTTCTCGAACGATCGATTGTCATGACTCTAGCTCCTTGGCGAACCCATTTATCGGGCGCACTCCATCAAAATCGTAGCTTGGTTTATTCGCGATATTTTCAACTGGCGACCGTTCGTCAAGACGGAACTCCAGCCAATCGAACTGTGGTATTTCGAGGGTTTCAAGAGAAGTGCGATCGCCTGCAAATCGTGACAGACGATCGCAGCGCAAAAATCGTTCAAATCCAGCATAACACCCACGCCGAAGCCTGCTGGTATTTCCCCAAAACTCGCGACCAGTTTCGCCTTCAAGGAACCCTAGAAATCGCGAACTTCGAGAGTGCTGACGAGGAGTTACAAGCCGCGAGACGACAGGTTTGGGAAAACCTATCCGACAACGCGCGATCGGGGTTTGCGTGGCCGAGATCGGGAGAGGTGCGATCGCCGTCTGAAGCGTTTGAGGTAGACCCCCCGAATCCGAAAACTCCCCTCGACAGCTTTTGTTTGCTGCTTCTCGATCCCTACTGCGTCGATTTCCTGACGTTACGCGGTAATCCTCAAAACCGCTGGATTTACGATCGCCAACCCGATGGAGGTTGGATAGAACGGGAAGTCAATCCTTGAGAAACGGCCAAAATTGGGTTTCGGGAAATGGCAATTTTTCTATACGCTGGGTTTTAAGAAGTCTTCACCACAGAGACACAGAGAACACAGAGAGAGGCTTGTCGGATTGGGAAAAATCAGTATTTGAAATGCGGATTCTGTATCAGATCTTTATTGACTATCGAGATTTCCGGTATCTTGGATATGCCAGGAATCTTATGCCTTTAAAATGCCAGTTTTTTGGGGACGTGAAACCTAGAGAGATTTCGGAGAGTCTAAAAAACCGCGATCGATGAGATACGTCCAGTAGGTTTTTAATAACTGGCGATCGACTGGCGGACAAGCGATCGCAGTATCTTTCAATCCTTGCAAGGTATTTTGACAGTCAAACCTCAATTTGACCACTTGCAAAAGTTCCTCAGACAGAGTTTTCGGGAAAATCGGAAGTAAAGATTTCCATCGTTGAGAGTGCGACTGCTGGACGAACGCTTCTAAGCGCGATCGCCAGGGTTCGTACGCCATTTGTTGGAGGGGATAGCCAAAGGAAGCGATCGCTTCGATTAACGCCCTCAACTGGAGCGGTTTCGGGTTGGTTAAATGGAAGACTTTATCGCGGTTTTCCGGCTGTCGAGAGAGGTGAACGATCGCCTGACTGACGTAATCGACGGGGGTAAAATCCCACACTGCATCGACATCGGGGGCGCTTTGTAATTGGACGAAGCCTTTAAGTAAAGTATGGAGGAAATCTTGGGTGTTGCAAACTCCCGTTTGACTGTGTCCGGAAATGACGCCGGGGCGATAAATACAGACGGGAATTCCCCGCGATCGCGCGATTTGAGCGATTTGTTCGGCGACCCATTTACTTTGAGCGTAACCGTTAAACAAACCTCGCCAGCGATCGAATCCGTCGGCTTCCGTCACCACCTCGCGATCGAGATAACTGGGAGAATGCACCACCGACAGCGACGAGATGAAGTGAACGGCTTTCAGTTTCGTCTGACTCGCGAACCGCAACACTTCTTGAGTTCCCGAGACGTTAATGGTTTTGAGGGCAGAATAGGGATAGACAGAGTTGACTAACGCGCCGTTGTGATAGATCGTATCGATGGAAGCGGCGAGATCGGAAAACTGCGCGATCGCCAATCCCAAACGAGGTTGCGAGAGATCGCCGGGAACCGCAACGATGCGATCGCTAAAACGGTCGTTCCAGAGTTGGTAATTTTCGAGATTGCGTCGAACGCGCTGTTGTGCAAGGGTTTCGTCAGAGGCGCGAACCAAACAATACACCGTCGCAGGGGTGTTTTGCAGGAGTTCGGCTAACAAAAACGCCCCTAAAAAGCCCGTCGAACCCGTTAAAAATACCTGTTGGGGCGTTTCCACCCACTGAAACTCAGCATTGGGGGCTGCGATCGCTGCATCTAACGCCACTTCTTTCTCTAAATCCAGTTGCGACGTTACAGAATTGCGGTTTTCCAACCGTTCGACTAACCCCGCCACCGTCGGCGACTCGAACAGATCCACGAGGGTTAGTTCCGCCTGTAACGTCGAACTGACGCGGGTTAACAGTTTCGTCGCCAACAGCGAATGTCCCCCTAACTCGAAAAAGTCGTCGTAACGTCCCACGCGATCGACCCCCAACACCGCCGCAAAAATTTCGGCGATCGCCACTTCCCTCGGGGTTTGCGGCGCTACGAAGCGGTCTGTCACCGCCATATTTGCCGGTTCTGGAGCCGGAAGTGCCTGACGGTCAATTTTTCCGTGAACGTTAATGGGCAGGGCGTCTAGGGTCACGAAGGCGGCGGGAACCATATATTTGGGCAGTCGCTTTTCAAGGAAGCGGCGCAGTTGTGGCGTTGTCGGCGTCGCCTCGGCGTTGGGGACGATGTAGCCGACGAGTTGGCGATCGCCCTCGCAGATGTCGCGATCGAGAACCACGCTGGTTTGAATGTCGGGGTGTTGGTTCAACGCCGCCTCGATTTCGCCGAGTTCGATGCGGAAACCTCGGATTTTGACCTGGTTGTCGATGCGTCCGAGAAACTCCAAATTTCCGTCTTCTCGCAGACAAACGCGATCGCCGGTTTTGTACAAACGCGCCCCCGGTACGGAACTAAACGGATCGTCAATAAAGGTCTGTTCGTTCAAATCGGGGCGGTTGAGATAGCCCCGTGCGATTCCCGCCCCACCGATGTATAATTCGCCGGGAATTCCCAGGGGAACGGGTTTGAGACAGGGATCGAGGACGTAGGTGGTGGCGTTGCGAATGGGGGTTCCGATGGGAAGTTCTCGTCCGCTGCGTTGGCTGAGGGAAAGTTGGGAGAACTCGACGGTGGTGGTAACGACGGTGGCTTCGGTGGGGCCGTAGCTGTTGACGAGGCGCACTTGCGGCGATACGCAATTTTGCCACAGTTCCAGGCGATCGCCGAGGGCTTTTTCACCGCCGATAATCACCAAACGCAGGGAATCGGGGACTGTGAGGCGTTCGGTGGCGATATCTGCGGCCAGTTGATGCCAAAATGCAGTCGGTAAGTCGAGGACGGTGATGTTGTGTTGGTGACAGGCGTTGAGAAATCCCGACATCGACCCCAACCAGCGATCGCTTCGCAAAACCAACGTCGCCCCTCGCGTCAAAGCGGGAAAGATTTCTTCGATCGCCGTGTCGAATCCGAGGGTGGCGAACTGTAACACGCGATCGCGGTCTGAAATGTCGTATTCCTCGCTGGCGGCTTCGGTGAAGTTCACCAGCGATCGATGTTCGACGGCGACGCCTTTGGGGGTTCCGGTCGATCCGGAGGTATAAATGACGTAAGCGAGACGATCTGAATTGACGGGAACGTTGGGCGGTTCTGGGGATTCTGCGGCGATGTCGTTCCAATTGGCGTCTAAGGCGATCGCGTTGGTGCGATCGAACTGGTCGATGAGGGAGGTTTGCGTAACGATCGCCGACGGTTGCGCGTCGGATAAGATGGTTTCGAGGCGTTGGCTGGGGTACGCAGGATCGAGGGGAACGTAAGCCCCGCCTGCTTTGAGGATACCCAACAGCCCCACGAACAGATCGATCGACCGTTCTAAACACAACGCCACTAAGCATTCGGGTTGAATTCCCTGTTTTTGAAGATAGCGGGCGAATTGGTTGGCTTGGCGATCGAGATCGCGGTAGGTGAGTTGACGATCGCCGCACACGAGGGCGATCGCGTCGGGGGTTTTTTGAACTTGCGCCTCGAATAACTGGTGAATGCAACCTTGAGGGATTTCGAGAAGGGTTGGCGGTTGTTTCGACAGAATCTGTTGGGCTTCGGTCGGGGTTAAAATGGGCAGGTCTAAAATAGACGTATTGGGATCGGCGATCGCGGCGTTCAACAGGGTTTGGAAATGTCCCAACAGCCGAAGCATCGTCGTTTCGTCAAAGAGATCGGTGTTGTATTCTAATTTTCCGATCAGTCCGATGTCGGCTTCGACGAGGTGAAAGGTCAGATCGAATTGGGCGGTTTGATTGTCGATGCGCGAATGGCTGACATTTAAACCGGGAAGTTCGATATTCTCGATCGAAAACGCATTTTGCAACACCAGCATCACCTGAAACAGTGGGGCGTAGGCGATGTTTCGCGTCAGGTGGAGTTTGTCTACGAGGGTTTCAAAGGGAAGGGTTTGATGGGCTAACGCCCCGAGAACCGTTTTTTTGACGCGATCGAGGAGTTGGCGAAAACTGGGATTTCCCGAAAGATCGGATCGGAAAACCAGGGTGTTGATAAAACAGCCGATTAACGATTCGACTTCCGGTTGGTGGCGGTTGGCGATGGGAGAACCCACGAGAATGTCTTCCTGGCTGGTGTAGCGAAATAACAGGGTTTGCAATCCCGCCAACAATGTGGTAAACAGGGTGGTTTCTGCCTGTTGAGATAGAGTTTTCAGTCCGTCAACCAGGGTTTTTGGAAGTAAGAACGAGAGGGTTTTTCCGGTAAACGATTGAACCGTGGGGCGAGGGCGATCGCTGGGAAGTTGTAAAACATCGGGGGCGTTTTTTAAGGTTTGTTTCCAATAGCTGAGTTCGCGATCGAGACTATCTCCTTGAAAATACTGTCGTTGCCAATTGGAAAAGTCGGCGTATTGGACGGAGAGTTCGGGAAGTGGCGAAGGTTTACCTTGAGAAAACGCCCCGTACAACGCACTGAGTTCGCGGAAAAAGACGCCGATCGACCAAGCATCGACGGCGATATGATGTAGGGTTAAAACTAAGGTATGGTCGGTGTCGTCGAGTCGAACAAGTTGGACGTTCCAACACCAATCTTTATCTAATTTAACGGGTTGACACGCCTGTTGAATACCGATTTCGCGCACTCGTTCGTCTTGTTGGCTGGGGGAGAGCGATCGCAAGTCGAAAACGGGTAATTTCCACTGAATTTCGGGAGCGATCGCTTGTACGAGTTCCCCATTTTTGTTTTGTAATGTCGTCCGCAAAATTTCGTGACGCCGCACGATTTCTTGAATACTGGCTTCTAAGGCGGGAACGTTGAGGGAACCGGAAATTTTTAAAAAGGTCGAAATATTGTTAGAAACGGCACTTTTAATCCCCAGCCGATCTTGAAACCACATCCGCTGCTGGGCGAAGGAGACGGGACAGTGTTCGATTGTGTTGGCAACTGGCGATCGCTCTCGTTTTGGGATTTTAAGAGAAGAAGAATTCGATCTATTTTTATTTTTTTGAAGCAAGCGTTTTAAAAGTTCTTGTTTTTCAGGAGATAGGTTAGCAATGCGTTGAGAAAGATCGGTCATGGTTTGAAAAAAAATAACGTTGAGTCTCTCCAGATCCCCGAAATTTTGTAAATTTCGAGGATCTAGCTTTTAGAGCAAAGTTTTGAAAAATTAGACGGCGATCGCAGATTTAGACGTGACAAAATCTTGTTTGATTTGATTGAGATGGTGTAGGCTTTCCATCACCCAATCGAACTCAACACCAAAGTCAATTAACGCCGCCACATCATCAACCCCAGCTTGTTGAAGTAAGTCGATTTTCTGTTTGCAGGTTTCGGGCGTTCCGATCAAAACTTTGCCGTTCAAGTAGGTTTCAAAGCTAAAATCGAGTAAATCTTCCAAATCTCGAGGCGTCAACTTTTCAGGATCGACTGACGCCCAGAGGTCTCCCGCTGATTTAACTACCAAGTCGAAATGGGTTTTTAAGTAGTTTTTAAACGGCGTTTTAACCCGCTGGCGCACGAGATCGAGATTTTCGCCGATGAAGGTGTGAACCATCAACGCCACCTTGCCAGAATTGGGATCGCGACCGTGTTTTTCTAAGGATTGACGGTAGAGTGAAACCTTCCGCAAAATGTCATCTAAACTCTGGTACAGTGGCGAAGTTAAAATGTTCGCGCCAATTTTACCCGAATCGATAAAGGTTTGGTCAGATAAAGCAGTGATCCAAATGGGAATTTCGGGCTGAAGGGGACGAGGAAACGTACGAACTGAAATGGTTTTGTTTGCGCCGTTTTGAAGAGCGATCGCTTCGCCGCGCCAAAGTTGTCGAATCACTTCAATGTCGCGCCACATAATGTCTTTTTTGTTCTCGAATTTTTCCGGGTAAAACACGAAATCGTTGGGATGCCAACCCGGTGCAAAAGAAAGGCTGACGCGACCGTTTGAAAGGTTATCTACCATCGACCATTCTTCTGCAACTCGCAGGGGATTTTGTAGCGGAACGACGACGCTTCCCGAACGAATTTGGATGCGTTCCGTTACCGTGGCGATCGCAGCTCCAGCGACGGAAGGATTGGGGTACAAACCACCAAAAGCGTCGAAATGACGTTCGGGAACCCAAACAGCAGAAAACCCGTTGCGATCGGCAAATTTTGCCCCGTCGAGTAACAAGCGATATTTGTCGCGAGAAACAGTCGAACCGTTTCCAGAAAAGTAAAAGAGACTAAAATCCATGAGTTGTTCCTAAATTTAAACAAAGAGATAGATGTAGGGTAGGCAATTCCCACCGGTATTTCTTCAAAAAATTCTTCTTTCCTACTGCTCTAAAATTAATGAGCTGTAGGGTAGGCAATTCCCACCGGTATTTCTCCGAAAAATTCTTCTTTTCAAGGGTGAACATTATCCCTCAGTATTTCTTTGAAAAATTCTTCTTTTTAAGGGTGGGCGATGCCCACCCTACCGCTCGAATTATTAACGATTCGAGGAGAATTTCAGATGCAAAATGCGACCGTTATTTTTGAACAAAAGTAGGAGAACAGGAGACAGCAGTTTTGCCCACCAAGGAAGCCGTTGAGGATAGTGTGGATACTGTTCCAAGTAGTAAATTTCGTTCTCAAGAGCGATTCCCTCTCCCCAAGATTCCAAAGTTCGCCCGCGATCGATCCCGAACTTAAATTCAGCATCCGTTTGAGACACCGTATCGTGAATTTTAGTGCGCTTTGCCAGAGACGAACTAATGACATCGAAAACAAATTCAGCCTGGGGAAATCGGGATTGAAGCTGCGAGACGATCGCTCGGTTTTCTTCCTCCGTCAAATACATGGAAACACCTTCCATGACAATTAAAACCGGCTGTTGGGTAGAAATTTCAATGTCATCGAGCCACGCAAACTCTAAAATTGACGTCGCAATAAAACGATTACGATCGCTCTCTTTAAAAAACTTGCGCCGAAACTCGATGACTTCAGGAAAATCGACATCGTACCAACAGACAGAACCGTTATCGACGCGCTCGAACCGCGTACAAAGTCCGCAGCCCAAATTGATAACAGTTGCCCCTCGATACCGCTTCAGGAAGTTTGTCACCAGGCGATCGAACTCCCGCACGCGAATCACAACCCCCAATTGCGACGCCCACCCTTTGGCATATTTTTCAAAGTTATAGCGGGTTCGCTCGACAATGGCGACAGCTTTCGGATCGCGAAACACTCGATCCGATCGCTGCGTTTCCAGATAACGCGCGTAAAGGGTAATCATCAACGTTTCCGCCACGCCCGTAAGCTGTTCGGCAGATTCTAGGCGATCGATCGTCATGGTTTCAAACTTCCTTAATTTCGCTTAGAAAACAACAAAACTTAGCCTTCTCGCGCCAGTTGCGCTTGCACTTCCTCGAGAGACAGATTTTCAATTTCTGCTAGGAGTTGCGCCGCTTCCTCAGACTCCTCCGTCTCTTCCTGCTGCGCTAACTGTTCGCTCACCGCACTGGCTAATCCCGCCACAGTGGGAGTTTCCGACAACAACGCCCGCAAAGACAAATCGACGGGATAGCGATCGCGCAACTGTGACATCACCCGCACCGCCAATAGCGAATGTCCGCCGAGTTCGAAGAAGTTGTCTTCTACGCCAACCGCTTCGATTCCCAGTTGTTCTTGCCAAAGTTGCGCGATCGCCGCTTCGATGTCGTTGCGCGGTGCCACGTACTCCGTAGACTGGGCGGGGCGTTGGTGCGTCGATTTCACGGTTTGGGCGGGTTCCGGTGCCATCGCCTCCGCCATCAGGCTTAAATCGTGGTGTTCGGCGAGAACCCCTTGCAAGTCTTTCGTAGAGACGACGGCGCGATCGAGTCCCCGTTGCAACACTCGCGTGAGCGCCTCGACGCCTTCACGGGGCGAAATCCCCGCCGCGAGGCGAGTTTCGGGGAAATGTCCCGCCTCGACGCTCATTCCCACCTCTTGCCAGATATCCCAATCGATGGAAATTGTGGGGCGATCGCACCGCGTCGATCGCTCTCGCGCCACTGCATCGAGATAAGCGTTCGCCGCGCAGTAATCCACCTGTCCCGCACCGCCGACTAAGGCACTGAGGGAGGAAAATAACAGGAGAAAATCGAGGGGCGTATCTTGGAACAAGCTATCGAGAATTTGCGTTCCTTCGACTTTGGGACGCATCACCGTCTCCGCCATGTCGCGGGTTTTCAGGGGAATAATGCCCCCACCGGCGACGCCTGCGGTGTGGAAGACGCCGTGAATTTCGCCGAAGACTTCCCGCGCGCGATCGATCGCTGTTTGCATCTGAGTGCGATCGCCCACATCTGCACTCAACACCAGCAATTTCGATCCCAGTGCCTCGATTTCTTGCATTTTGCGAATTTTGTCAACTATTTGACTGGAAGCATCTTCCTGGGCAACGTAGCTATCCCAAACTTCACGTTCGGGGAAGGCAGAGCGACCCAAAAGAACCAAATTCGCCCCGACAGTTTCGGCGAGAAATTCGGCGATCGCCAGTCCAATTCCCCCCGTTCCTCCAGTAATCAGGTAGGTTCCACCGGGACGAAACACCGATTTCGGGGTGCTGGCGTCCAACCGAACCGCCTCATAACTCGGTTCCCAGCGATAGTTTCCGCGATAGGCGAGAGTTTCCGCCACCGTATCTTCGGCGGGTTTCGCCGCCTGAGTCAGCATTTCTCCAATCAGGCGATCGATAAACTTCTCCCGATTTTCCTCGAAATCCGCAACCACCACATCGAGATGGGCGCAAGTCAAATTGGCGAACTCTTGGGGAATCACCCGACAGGGGCCGAGAATCGTGGCTTTCTCAGGACAGAGAGATTCCGTTCCCGTCACCTCCTGCACTTGACTCGAGAGAACGCAGAGAGGATGGAACCGTTCGGCGTGGCTTTGTCCCAACGCCTGCGCCAAATACAACAGACTGTAAAAACCGAGGGTTTTGGCGTCTTCCGAGGCTAAATCCTCCGACACCGTCCAGAGATGGGCGAAAACGGGCGATCGCCCCAAAAATTCCAAATCTCGTACCAAGGCGTCGTAATGGTCGCGATCGCCGGGATCGATCGTATAAACGTTTTCGCTGCTGTGGTTGTAGACGGTTCCCGGTTTGACCCGGACGACGCGATGTCCGAAGGTTTCCAGGCGATCGCACAACGCCGTCCCCATCCCAGTATCGTCTACGAACACCACCCAAGACTTGGCGTCTTCGAGATCGACATTGGGTAACACGGACCGTTTCCACGAGGGAACGTAAAACCAATCGCCTAGATCGGTATTTTTCATTAAGGTGACGGGCGCATCGTCCAAAGCTGCCGGAGGATCGATCCAGTAACGCCGACGCTCGAAGGGATAGGTCGGAAGCGGAACCCGCCGATACGCGCGATCGCCGTAAAACGCCTCGCGATCGACTTCGATTCCCTTCACCCACAGTTGTCCTAACGTCTGTAACAAAAACGCCAACTCGTCGGTGGTATCTTTGGCGTGAGGAAGCGACGAAAGGATCGTCTGTTCCTGGGCTTGCTGCTTGGCTAACGTGCAGAGGGTGCGTCCGGGGCCGACTTCAAGGAAAATCGCCTCGGAATCTTGCAGCAGTTCCCCAACTCCCGCCGCAAACTCCACCGTTTGACGCAACTGTTGCGCCCAATATTGCGGGTTCGTCGCCTCTTCCTCCGTCATCCAAGTTCCCGTAACGTTGGAGATAACGGGAATCTGGGGCGGATTCAACGTCACCCGTTGCAACTGTTTGACGAACGGCGCGATCGCCCCTTCCATCATCGGAGAATGGAAAGCGTGGGAGGTGTGGAGGGGAATGCAATCGATGTCTTGCGCCGCCAAGTGCGATCGCAGCTGTTCGATATCTTCAACAGTTCCCGAAACCGTCGTCAGGAAAGGACTGTTACTCGCCGCAACCGATAGCGACTTATCTAAATAAGGACGAACCGCTTCCGCTGACAAGCGTACCGCAACCATCGCCCCAGGGGGTTGTTGCTGCATCAACCGTCCCCGCGTCACCACCACGCGCAACGCATCTTCGAGGGAGAACACCCCCGCCACGCACGCAGCCACGTATTCGCCGATACTGTGACCGATCGCCGATTTCGGTACGATCCCCCAAGAGATCCACAGTTGCGCCAGGGCGTATTCGATCGCAAACAACGCCGGTTGCGCGATCGCCGTTTGGGTAAGTTTCTCTGAGTTGTCCCCAAACAGAATCGATTTCAAATCCAGTTGGTGTTGAGTTTTCAGAATCTCGAAACAGCGATCGCAAACGTCCCGAAACCTCGGTTCCGCCTCGTATAGCCTCCGCCCCATGTTGAGATACTGTGCGCCTTGACCGGGGAACATGAAGATAACAGACGGTGTACTGTCCGCCGCTTCTCCCGTCACCAAACCTCCCGATTCCAAACCCGCGATCGCTTCTTCGATAGTTTGCGCCACCCAAACCCGACGATGGGGAAATTCCCAACGTCCCATATCCAAGGTGTAGGCGACATCTCCGAGGTTCAAATTCGGCGAGGTTTTGAGATGTTGCGCCAGGCGATCGCTGGCGTTTTCCAACGCCGTGGCGGTTTTCGCCGACAAAGACAGCAGTTGCGGACGCACTGGCGTTTCCGTCGGTTCCGGTGTCGGGGCTTCTTCCAACACCATATGAACGTTGGTTCCGCCGAAGCCAAACGAACTCACCCCCGCACGTCGCGGCGTTCCGTTCCGAGTCCAATCCGTCAGTTCTGTATTGACGACAAACGGACTGTTCTCGAAATCGATTTGGGGGTTCGGTTCGGTAAAGTTAATGCTGGGGGGAATCTTTTGGTGATGCAACGCCAGAACGGTTTTCATCAACCCCGCAATTCCCGCCGCTGCGTCCAAATGTCCCACGTTGGTTTTCACCGAACCGACGCGACAGAACCCTTTGCGATCGGTTTTGGCGCGAAACGCCTGCGTCATGGCTGCGATTTCGATGGGATCTCCCAACGCCGTCCCCGTTCCGTGGGCTTCCATGTAGGAAATGCTGTCGGGTTCCACTTCCGCCATAATTTGCGCGGCGCGAATGACGCGGGTTTGTCCGTCTTCGCTGGGGGCGGTGTAACCGACTTTCTGCGCCCCGTCGTTGTTGATTGCAGAGCCTTTAACCACTGCATAGATGGTATCGCGATCGGCGATCGCATCTTCGAGGCGTTTGAGAACCACCACCCCGATTCCGTTTCCTCCCACTGTACCGTTGGCGTTGCGATCGAAGGCGCGACAGTGTCCGTCTGAGGAGACAATTTCATCGGGAGACAGCGTCAACTCGCTTTGGGGAACTTTCACCGAAACCCCCGCACCCAAAGCGATATCGCATTCGCCACTCAGCAAACTCTGACAGGCGAGGTGAACGGCGACGAGAGAACTCGAACAGGCGGTTCCCACGCTGACACTGGGGCCGTTGAGATTTAATTTATAGGAAACGCGGGTTGGGAGATAGTCTTTATCCACGCCTACCAACGTCGAGAGTAGTCCCCGAGATTCGATGATGTCTGGGTTGGGGCTGAGGTTATACAACAGGTAGGTTCCCATTCCCACCCCCGCAAACACTCCGATCGCGCGTTTTTCTTCGGGGGAACTGTAACCCGCGTTTTCTAAAGCTTCCCACGCCGATTCGAGAAACAGCCGATGTTGGGGGTCCATCACTTCGGCTTCGCGAGGGTTGAATCCGAAGAAGTCTGCATCGAAGCGATCGACTTCTTCTAGTATCGATCCCGCCCGTGGGGTTTGGCTGTCGGAACTGTTGAAGGGCGACACCAATTCGACGCCGTTGGCTAAGTTTTTCCAAAAGTCTGCGAGGGTTTTGCTTCCGGGGAATCGCCCGGAAAGACCGATTATGGCAATTTCTAAGCCGGTGTAGTTCGAGTTCATAAGTTAAATTCTGGTTTTTTGCTTCATCCGAGGAATACCTTCAACATAGAAGGAAAGACTCACATTAAATCCCCAATCCTCCCTTTATCACTGGTGACTGGTGACTGGTGACTGTTTATCATGCCGATCGCGATTTTTGAAACCGCTGTTTGAGCCGATTTTTACCGCGATTGAGTTTGGTCTCGACTTCCTGGTTTTGAGAAGTTAAGGCTTCGGTGTTTTCTGGACTTCCCAACTGTTTCGACAACTGCTTCACGGTCGGATATTTAAATAAATCGACCAAAGAAAATGTTAGTGATTTTGAAGAAAAATGGTTTGTGAGTTTCCGATAAACCGAGGTCATTAACAACGAGGTCGCGCCCAAGTCGAAAAAGTTATCGTTGATGCCCACTTTTTCGAGATCTAAAACCTCTTGAAATATCGCCGCGATCGCCTGTTCGATTTCATTTTGAGGCGGAACGTAACTGACCTCGATTTTCTCGAAAGATTCCTCATCTTTCGGAAGGGCATTGCGATCGACTTTTCCATTTGCCGAGAGCGGTAATGCTTCTAAAAATCGGAACGCCGACGGAATCATATATTCCGGTAACTTTCCGCTCAGCCATTGGGTGAGAACCTCCACGTCTGGGGTTTCTTCTCCGTCGCGAACCACGAGATACGCCACTAATTTGGCTTTTTGTCCCGTGCCGATCGCTTGCACGATCGCCGATTTTATGCTAGAATATTGAGTTAACATCGACTCAATTTCTCCGGCTTCAATGCGATAGCCTCGGAGTTTGATTTGGAAATCGACTCGTCCCAAAAATTCCAGGTTTCCATCAGGGAGAAATCGCCCGCGATCTCCGGTGCGATAAATCCGTTCTCCAGTGCGCGGGTGGGTGATGAAATTCTCGGCAGTTTTTTCGGGATTTTTCCAATAGCCTTTTGCCAGTTGAACCCCGGAACAATAGAGTTGACCGGGAACCCAAATCGGACAGTCTTCTAACGCCTCGTTCAAGACGTAATATTTGGCGTTTGCCATCGGTTTTCCGTAGGGAATACTCGTCCAGTTCGGATCGACGCGTTCGATCGAATAGCCGATATTCCAAACGGTGGTTTCAGTCGGGCCGCCAATACTCAGAAGTTGGATGTTCGGGGCGAAATTGCGAATGCGATCGGGAAGGGAAACCGGCCACCAATCGCCGCCTAAAATTGCCAATCGCAAACTCGACAACTCCACAGGAGGGCGATCGTCTAAAGTATTGGATAGCATCTCCATCATTGCGGGAACCGAGTTCCACAACGTCACCCCATTTTTCTGAATTAACTCCATCCAATGGGTGGGATCTTTGACGAATTCCGCCTCGGGTAACACGATCGCACCGCCAACACTCAGCAATCCGAAAATGTCGTATACCGATAAGTCGTGATTGAGTGCAGTTAAGGCGATCGCGCGATCGCTCTCGTTCACCTGAAATCGCAGGTTGGTAGACTGCACCATGTTGGCGACGTTGCGATGGGTAATCTCGACGCCTTTGGGCAATCCCGTCGAACCGGAGGTATAAATGACGTAAGCCAAATCGTCGGGAGTCTGTACCCAACTCAAGGGTTCCAGGGTTTCGTCAACGGGTTCGCGATCGATACACAGGCAATTTCGAGATTCCAACGTCGGTAACGCCTCCCGCAACCGAGATTGCGTTAAGACGATCGCCGCTTCGCTGTTGTCGAGAAGATATTCAACCCGTTGCGAGGGCAACCCCGGATCGATGGGAACGTAAGGCGCACCCGCCATGAGAATTCCCATCACCGCCACGATTTGTTCCCATCCTTTTTCCATGACGATCGCGATCGGATGGTTGGGTGTGGCACCGAGATCTCGCAAGCGATGTCCGAGACAGTTGGCGCGATCGAACAAGTCTCGATAAGTCAGTTGGCGTTGCGGCGCAATAACCGCCACGGCTTCAGGTTGCTGGCGCACGCGTTCGGCGAACCATTCCTGCAACACGACATCGGGAATCGGCGCATCGGTGGTGTTGACGGCGTTCCGCTGTTCGAGTTGCGCCTCGGGTAACAGGTGCAAGTCTGACGCGTTCCAGATTTCATCGGATGTCGCCAGGCGATCGAGTAAGCGACAGTACGCCTCGAACATCGCCGACA
This sequence comes from Geitlerinema sp. CS-897, assembly GCF_028368005.1. Classification (NCBI taxonomy): domain Bacteria; kingdom Bacillati; phylum Cyanobacteriota; class Cyanophyceae; order Geitlerinematales; family Geitlerinemataceae; genus Geitlerinema; species Geitlerinema sp. CS-897. The sequence goes on from NZ_JAQNCQ010000129.1 coordinate 15,710, forward strand.
CCAACCCCTCGGGAAACAGTTCTTCGACGACATCCCAGTTAAACAACAGTGCGTCGCGATCTTCGGACACTTGCACGTCCATCCAGGCTTGAGAGGCTTGGCTGATACCGTACACCAACTCGCCGAAATGACTGAACGTCCGGGTTTCTTGTCCGGCGTTGGCGAATCCCAAGGTACTGGTAAACACGACAGGCATCGCCGTCGGTGGGGTTCCGTTGCGGCGGGAGAGTTCCCGCGTCACGCGCACGCCGCTAAAGTAACGATGTTCTAAGTCTTGCCAAAGCTGGGTTTGTAAGGCACTGGCGCGATCGCGGAAGTTGTTTCCGGCATTGCGATCGACCGCTAACAGCGTTACGGAGGTAAAATCACCCAAAATATCGTTGACCTGTTCGTGCATCGGTAAGCGGTTGAACAGTGCCAAGTTGATGGTGAATTGTGGGGTTTTACTCCAGCGGGCAATAATTTCGGAAAAGGCGGCCAACAACGCGCCTGATGGCGTCAATCCAGCTTTGGCGGCGTTTTGTTTGAGTCGTTGCCAGTTTTCTGGCGAAATGCTGGCGTTGTAGCGGCGACAGTGATGTTTTTCGATCTCTTTGGGATTTTTCGCCAGGGGTAAATCGGGGGCTGGCGGCAATTTGTCGAGGCGATCGCGCCAATAGTTCTGCGATCGCTCGAACAGTGGGGTTTTGAGAAGTTCCCGTTCCGCTAATGCGTAATCGCGAAAGGAGAGTTCTAGGGGAGGAAAGGTTAACTCGGGGTTTTGGTAGAGTTGGAACCACTCGTCAAACAGCCGAAACAGACTCCAGGCGTCGAATACGAGTAAGTCGAAGCTGATGTGCAAGCGCACTCGCTGCTGGGGAAGGCGCGTCACGCGGAAGTCAAACAGCGGCCAGCGATCGGACGGGATGACTTGGTGCGACATGAACTGACGCAGGGTTTCGAGTTCGCTGGCGACGGCGTCTTCGGTGCGTTCGCGCAAGTCCAAAACTTGCAATTGATACGGGGGAACGGTTTCGAGAATTTGTTGCTGTCCGTCGGGGAGTACGACAGCTCTCAACATATCGTGTCTGGCGATGAGCTGTTGCAGGGTACGGCCCAGGCGATCGCAGTCGAGATCGCCGCCTTCGATTTCGTAATACCCGTGATTTGAAACGTTCCCCAGTTCTAAAATGCCACTTCTCCCCACCCAAAAGGCGTGCTGCATATCGGTTAAGGGGAAGGGATCGTGACGGGATTGCAGATCGGGGACGATCGAGGGCAGTTCGCGATCGATCGCCGTCATATCTTGGGTTTCTAAACGTTTGAGAATTTCTGATTTATGCTGAGTTAATAAATCGCGAAGTTCGGGAGTTAACGCCCCTTTTGGCGCGTCAATTCGTAAGGAATTCTCGATTTTAGACAGCCGAATTCCACGACTCGACAGCGAGCGTAAAAGTGAGTGTAAATTCACAATTGTCCTGAGTGAATGCGAGTTACGTTTGGTCTGGGTTTGGGTGTTGTCCCGAGAGCGAGATTCGGCGAATTTACGGAGGTGCGTCGAGCAGATCGACTCGACGTTACCGCAAATTCCTTTCAATTGCGATTTCAGCTATTGAGAATAATTTCTAAAACGTGAGCGTAGCATATCACAGCCACTTCAGCAAATGCAAGAGAATCTCAAGAAGTCTCAGGCTTATCTAACCTTATGGCGATATCGTGTTAGAGAAGGATATAGAGGGCGATCGCAGCGCTTCAGTCTTCGAGAATACAGGAATTTTCGACCCAGTCGACCGCCACGCGAAACGGTGACAGACAGCTAGATTACTGGGAATCTTTCGCGATCGCACCCGAGGAAAGCCAACGCGGGGATTCTCTGTCATTCCCATGAGAGCGTAGTTTCAAACGGCGATCGCGGTAAATTTAGCGGTGTCAGCCTGACGAACTGCTCTATAAATGATATAAGATGTCATCTGTAGGGATTGCAAAAGCGAATTGAACCCAGTATTATCATCGGGGTAGATTCTTGCAAGACCTCTGAGAGCGGTTGTGGCTTCCTCAAAGCTGACCGACTCGGATGCCCCGTTTCGCAAAATCGACGAGACCTAGCCAAGATTTTTAGTACTCGCAAGTTTTTAACGCGATCGCGCCCCAAACCGAACGAACTTCGTTCGTAATTCCGCTTTTCGACTTTCCGGTTTTTGGGACGTATCGAAAACCCACGCACTCCATAAAAAAATTCCAATCGATCTCGTTTCTCTCGGTCGCGATCGCGCCTGAGAAATGGGAGGAATGGGTATGACATGAAATTTCGAGAAATTCGACCGCTAACCTTTGACCTCGAGCAACGGAGATAACAGTGTCGCAACCTCAACAAATCGGTTCGAGAAAATCCCGTTCGACCCTGGTCGATCTTTTACGCGAACGAGCCAGCACCCAGGGCGACGCCACGGCGTTTACCTTCCTCCGCAACGGCGAAGACGAACAGGATATCTGGAGTTTTGCCGCCCTCGACGCGCGGGCCCGGGCGATCGCCGCTCGATTGCAGTCCTCTCACCGTCCGGGCGATCGCGTGTTGTTGCTATATTCCCCCGGTTTAGAATTCGTCGCCGCCTTTTTCGGCTGTTTGTACGCCGGAGCGATCGCCGTTCCCCTGTATCCCCCGCGACGCAACCATCACCTGCACCGCCTACAAGCCGTTCTCAAAGACGCCGACGCCGCGATCGCCCTCACCACCCAAGACGTGATGGCGCAGATTTCCCCTTGGTTGGCTAAAGTCCCCGCCCTGCAAGGGATTCAGTGGTACAGAACCGACGAGTTCGGTGTGGGGGACGGCGCACTTTGGCAACCTCCCGACCTGTCTGGGGACACCCTGGCCTTTTTGCAATACACCTCCGGTTCGACGGGACATCCCAAAGGCGTGATGGTGAGTCACGAGAACTTACTCTATTGCAGCGCCGATCAAGCTTTAACCTGGGAGTACAGCCCCGAGAGCGTCAACGTCACTTGGCTCCCGGTGTTCCACGATTTAGGCTTGATTTACGGGATTTTACAGCCGATTTATCAGGGGATTCCCTCTTATGTCATGGCACCTGTGGCGTTTTTACAGCGTCCGGTGCGTTGGTTGCAAGCCATCTCTCGCTATCGCGGAACTCACACCGCCGCCCCCAACTTCGCTTACGAACTCTGCGTTCAGAAGATTGGGGAAGACGAGCGATCGCAACTCGATCTCAGGTGTTGGAAAATGGCGATGAACGGGGCCGAACCCGTGCGTCCGACGACGTTGGCGAAGTTTTCCGAGGCGTTTGGCGACTGTGGCTTCGACGCCAACGTCCATTGTCCCGCCTACGGTTTGGCCGAAGCGACGCTGAAAGTCACGGCGATCGCCAAATCCGAAAATCCCGTGTCGCTGACGGTGGACGCCGGAGAACTCTCGCGCGATCGCGTCGTTCCCTGCAACCCCAACACCACCGACAGTCTCACCTTAGCCTCCTGCGGTCGCCCGGTTCTCGAAACTGAAATCGCCATCGTCCACCCAGACACCCACAGCCAACTTCCTCCCTACGAAGTCGGCGAAATTTGGGTCGATAGTCCCCTCGTCGCCCAGGGTTACTGGAACAACCCAGAGGCCACCGAAGCCACGTTTAACGCCAAACTCTCCGACGGCGGCGATCGCGAATTTTTACGAACCGGAGATCTCGGCTTTCTCGACGACACCGGGGCGTTGTTCGTCACCGGACGGTTGAAAGATTTAATGATTATCGATGGCGCGAATTACTATCCCCAGGACATCGAAGCTACTGTCGAATCCTGTCATCCGGGGTTGCGCTTGGGGGCGGGTGCAGCCTTCGCCGTGGACGTCAACGGTCGAGAACGGTTGGTGGTAGCGCAGGAGTTAGAGCGCACTTACCTTCGCCATCCCGAATTAGACTCTATTATTATCGCGGTTCGCCAGGCGATCGCCCAAAACCACGATCTCCCCGTCCATGCGGTGTTGTTGTTGAGAACGGCGAGTATTCCCAAAACCTCCAGCGGTAAAATTCAACGCCAAGCCTGTCGCCAAGGATTCCTCAACCGTACTTTAAATATCGTGCGCGAGTGGAGTTACGACCCGCGCGATCGCACGTCGTTTTTACAGCTATCTTCTGATATCGAGGCGGTGACGAAAAAACTGCAAGAACCGCCCGAACCCCCAAAAAGCGATCGCCAACTCTCCGCCAGCGAGGTCGAAACTTGGCTCAAACAGAAACTCGCCCGTCAACTCGATATTGCCTTAGAAGACATCGACACGCAACAATCCTTGGCCTATCACGGGTTGACCTCGCAAGGGGCGATCGCACTGCTTGCAGAACTCGAAACGAAATTTTCGCGATCGCTGACGCCCACTGTTCTGTGGAATTATCCCACGATCGCGGGGTTGTCGTGCCACATCGCGGGGGAAGAGACTGTCGAAGAGTCCACGCCGACGGTACATCCGACGCCTTCTCAACCCGCCCGTTCTCCCTCGACAGACACCGATGCGATCGCCATTATCGGGATGGGTTGTCGTTTTCCCGGTGCGTCCAGTCCCGAGGAATTTTGGGATCTCGTCAAACAGGGGAAAGACGCCATCGGTGAAGTTCCGCGCGATCGCTGGGATCGCGATCGCTTCCCCCGCGATAAAAAAGGCGTCCATCAAGGCGGATTTATCGACGGCGTCGATCGCTTCGATCCCGAGTTTTTCGGGATTTCCCACCACGAAGCCACTCGCATGGACCCCCAACAACGGCTGTTGATGGAAGTGACTTGGAACGCTTTAGAACACGCGGGAATCCGCCCCGACAGCCTCGTGGGAAGCGAAACTGGGGTTTTTGTCGGCGTCGCCTCTCAAGACTATGGTTGGTTACAACTGGAGAATTTCGACAATATCGACGCTTACGCGGGAACCGGGAACGCCTACAGCATCACCGCCAACCGTCTGTCCTATTGGTTGGATTTACGAGGTCCCAGCATGGCGATCGACACCGCCTGTTCTGCGTCTCTCCTCGCCGTCCACACCGCCGCCCAAAACCTGCGATTGCAAGAGTGCGATCTCGCGATCGCCGGAGGGGTAAACCTCATTCTCAACCCCCGTTTGAATTTAGCCTTTTCCGACGCGGGAATGATGGCCTCAGACGGTCGGTGTAAGACCTTCGACGCGCGGGCTGACGGCTACGTTCGCAGTGAAGGTTGTGGATTGGTGATTCTCAAACGCCTGTCCGACGCCCAACGGGACGGCGATCGCATTTTAGCGGTGTTGCGCGGAACCGCCACCAACCAAGACGGACGCAGTAACGGACTCACCGCCCCCAACGGAATGTCGCAACGAGACGCCGTGCGTAAAGCCCTCGATCGCGCTGGAGTCGAACCCCATGAAATTGGCTACGTCCAAGCCCACGGAACGGGAACTTCATTAGGCGATCCCATCGAACTGTCCGCCCTCAAAGCCGTTCTCAACACCGGGCGATCGCCCCAGGATACCTGTTGGATCGCCTCGGTGAAAGCCAATATCGGACATTTGGAAGCCGCAGCGGGAATCGCCGGACTTATCCAAACGGTTTTGGTTCTCCAACACGGCGAAATTCCCGCCCAACCGCATTTTCAGAAACTCAACCCCCTCATCGACCTCGAGGGGACGCCCTTCAAAATTTCCACCCAGCATCAACCGTGGGTGGCGCGAACGCCACGCCGTTTGGCGGGGGTCAGTTCTTTCAGCTTTGGCGGAAGTAACGTCCATGTCATCGTGGAAGAAGCCCCAGTTCGTCTCTCTTGGTGCGCGTTCCCTAGCGCCGTGCGACGGCGCGGGGTCGCACCGCCGATCGATCCGCCTCGCCCAACCCGCGATCGCCCGTTGCATCTGCTGACGCTTTCCGCCCACCGACGCGAGGCGTTAACGGAATTGGCCTTCAAGATGCGATCGCATCTTCAAACCGCGCCAGAAAAAGAGTTCGCCGATATCTGTTACACCGCCAACGCCCACCGAACCACGTTTCGACATCGCCTCGCCATCGTCGCCGCAACGCCCGAACAGATGCGGGAACGCTTGACGCAATACTTACAAGGAGAGAAACCGTCGGGAGTTTACAGCGGACACGAACCCCCGTCTCGCGCCCCCATCGCCTTTGTTTTCCCCGGAACCTGTCCTGTGTCTCCCGCTGTGGGACGACAACTGTACGAGACTTCGCCGCTGTTTCGGGAAGTGTTCGACGCCTGCGACGACATTGTAAATCCGTTGCTGGGGCGATCGATCGCGGAAGTCCTCGATGACGAAGTGTTAATAGAACCCGCCGTGTTTGCGATCGAGTACGCTCTCGCGCGATTGTGGCAATCTTGGGGTTTAAGGTTAGATTGGTTAGTCGGTCAGGGTGTTGGCGAGTACGTCGCCGCTTGTCTGGCGGGGGTATTCTCCCTGGAAGACGGCTTGAAACTAGCTGTAGCAAAGCATCGCGGCTTAGAGGAATTCGATCTCGTCGCAAACAACCTTTCTTACCAAGCTCCAAAACAGGCGATCGTCTCTCCGCGCACCGGACAAGTCGTCACCGACGCGATCGCCACCCCAGACTACTGGAAACAACAGGTTCGCGAACCGTCAGATACCATTTCCACCGCCGCCATTCCCGAAGAAACCCTGTTTATCGAAATGGGGTCGAACTCGAGCGATCGCCCCTCGTATTTCCCCAGTTTGCGATCGTCTCAAACCCCCTGGGAAACCTTACTCGAGAGTTTAGCCAAACTGACCGTTCGAGGCGTTGAGATCGATTGGGACGCCTTCGATCGCCCCTATTCTCGCCGTCTCGTGACGCTTCCCAACTATCCGTTTCAACGACGACGCTGCTGGTTTGGCGAAGACAATCTCGAGGAGAATTCCCAACAGTCTACAGAGATTGTCAGCGATTCCTGGTTCCAACACCTCGATCGCGCCAGTCGCAGCGATCGCCATCCCTTACTGGTTCGGCTGTTACAAGCAGAATTCGCCCGCGTGTTGGGGCGTTCCTCCCCCGAAGATATCGAACCGACGCGGGGCTTTTTCGAGATGGGATTCGATTCCCTGTCGATGGTGACGTTGAGAAGCCGTCTGGAACGAGAAATCGGACATCCCCTGTCAGCGACGCTGGGTTTCAACTATCCCACCCTGGAATCCCTCGCCGATTACTTACTCCAGGCGATCTTACATCTCGAGAGCGATCGCCCAAAAATCGCCGTTTCCGAAGCCTTACCCGAAACTCCACAAAACCACTCTCTTGGTGCGCGTTCCCTAGCGGAGGGGCTGTGTGCGGAACCTGCGTCCGCACCCTGTAAGCCCCGTCCGTGCGACGGCGCGGGGTCGCACCGCAAAACCGAGTCACCACCAACCACTTTAACGTTCGAGGATATCCAAGAACTCTCAGAAACCGAAGCCGAAACCCGCTTACTCGAAAAACTGCAAAATCTCGAACTGTCGTAAAGGCTTCCTCACCCTACAACTCTCGGTGTCCTCCGTCTCTGATGTGGTGAAGACATTTCAAACCCCGACTGTGACATTGCATCTAACAACATGACTTCTGCTTCCGATTCGACTCCCACCCCTCAACTCTCTCCCCTGAAACGGGCGCTTTTGGCGATCGAAACCCTACAAGAAAAAGTCAAAACCCTCGAATCTTCCCAATCCGAACCGATCGCCATTATCGGGATGGGCTGTCGGTTTCCCGGCGACGCCAACAGCCCCGAAGCCTTTTGGGAACTGTTGAAACAGGGAAAAGACACCGTGCGATCGATTCCCGAGACGCGCTGGAGAGGCGATCGCGACTACGACGAAACCGGCGATCGCCCCGGTAAAAGTTACACCCGAAAGGGTCATTTCCTCGATCGCGTGGACGAGTTCGACGCCCCCTTTTTCGATCTCTCGCCGCGAGAAGTCACCTCGATGGACCCCCAACAGCGACTCCTGTTAGAAGTGGCGTGGGAATCCTTAGAACGCGCCGGAATTCCCGCTACCGACTTAGCCGGAAGCAATACAGGCGTCTTTGTCGGGATTAACTCCGCCGATTACGGACAGTTACACGCCGATTCCCAAAGCCTCGAGACTCTCAACGCCTACGTTTTTACCGGAAATACCGCCAGCGTCGCGGCGGGACGATTAGCCCATTGGTTCGGCTTTCGCGGCCCCACCTTAGCCGTCGATACCGCCTGTTCCTCGTCTCTCGTCGCCCTGCATTTAGCCTGTCAGAACCTGCGATCGCGCGAGTGTAGAACCGCCCTCGCGGGAGGGGTAAATTTGATGCTGTCGCCTCGGGGGTACGTCATTCTCTCGCAAATGCGCGCCCTGTCTCCAGACGGACGCTGTAAGCCGTTTGACGCCTCTGCTAACGGGTACGGACGGGGGGAAGGCTGCGGCGTGGTGGTTCTCAAACGCCTTTCCGATGCGATCGCCGATGGGAACGAAATTCTAGCGGTAGTGCGCGGAACGGCCATCGATCACGACGGACGCAGTAGCGGTTTGACGGTTCCCAACGGCCTCGCGCAACAGGAACTCTTTCAAACCACGTTAACCCGTGCGGGTGTCAACCCCCAACAGGTCAGTTATCTAGAAGTTCACGGAACGGGAACCGCCCTCGGCGATCCCATTGAAGCCGAAGCGATCGCCCAAGTCTTCGCCCGCGATCGCGATCCCTCCAACCCCCTCGCCCTCGGTTCGGTGAAAACCAACATCGGTCATTTGGAAGCGGCGGCGGGAATTGCTGGGGTCATCAAAGTGGTGTTGGCCATGCAACATCGCGAGATTCCGCCCCACTTACACCTAAAACAGTTTAACCCGGCGCTGAACTGGCCGAATCCGGCTTTAACCGTTCCCACCCAACGGACGCCGTGGAAGGTTCCCGAAAGTCAGTCTCGGATTGCGGGGGTGAGTTCTTTCGGGATGAGCGGTACCAACGCCCATGTCATTTTAGAAGAAGCGCCGGTTTCCGTCGCGCCGTCTCCCCATTCTCCCGATCGCCCCCTGCATTTGTTGGCGTTTTCGGCGAAATCGACTGCGGCGTTAAGCGAACTCGCCCAGCAATGGCGACAGGTTCAGGGCGATACCCCATCCCTCGCTGATGTCTGTTTTAGCGCCAATACCGGACGCTGTCATTTTCCCCACCGAGGGGCGATCGTCGCCAGTTCCATCGAGGACTTGCGGCGACAACTGGCGGAGTTTACCGTTAGCGAAAAAACGGGCGATCGCGCCAAACGCCAAACTTCTGTCAAAACGGCGTTTCTCTTTACCGGACAGGGATCGCAAACCCTCCACATGGGGCGACAACTGTACGAAACCAGTCCCCGATTTCGGGAGATTCTCGATCGCTGTAACGAAATTCTACGTCCCTATCTCGAACATCCGTTACTGACGGTGTTGTATCCCAGCAATGCGTCGGTTGAGGCGATGTCGCAGATCGATCGCACCGCTTACACGCAACCGGCGTTGTTCGCCATTGAATACGCGATCGCCCAACTGTGGAAGTCTTGGGGCGTCGAACCGGACGTGGTGATGGGTCACAGTTTGGGGGAATACGTCGCCGCTTGCGTGGCGGGGGTTTTCAGCTTGGAAACGGGGTTAGTGTTTGTCGCCGAACGCGCCCGCTTGATGGAACAGTTACCCGAAGATGGGGCGATGGCGGCGGTTTTGGCGGAAGCGTCAGTGGTGGAAGCGGCGATTTCTCCCTTCGACGCGGTGACGGTGGCGGCGTTCAACAGTCCCCGAAATACGGTGATTTCCGGCCCGAAAGCCGATGTGGAAAAGGTCATAAAAAATCTAACTCAGCAGGAGATTCGTGCGGTTCCGCTTCAGGTATCTCGCGCCTTCCACTCCCCCGCCATCGATGGAATTTTAGAGGCGTTTCGTCAAGTCGCCAGTCAAATCGAATATCGATCGCCCGAAATTCCCGTGATATCGAACCTGACGGGAACTGTCGCCGACGCCGAACGACTCGGTCGAGCGGACTATTGGTGTCAGCATTTGCGCCAACCGGTGCGTTTTACTCAGGGAACGCAAACGTTAGAAAAGTTAGGTTGTCGGGCGGCGATCGAAGTGGGGCCGCATCCGGTGTTATTGGGGTTGGCGCGTCAGTGTGTGGCGGATTCCGAAACCTCTCCTCTCTGGCTGCCCTCCTTGCGACGGGGACAACCGGATTGGTCGGTGTTGTTGGAGAGTTTGAAAACGTTATATTTGTCAGGAAAAGCGATCGACTGGCAAGGATTCGATCGCGACTATCCTCGCCGCCGCGTCTCGCTTCCCACGTATCCTTTCCAGCGCAAACGCTATTGGATCGATGTCAAACCGGATATTTCAGAGGTTGAGACTTCGCCGCCAAGTCTCTATGCGTCGCAGTGGAAACGGTTAGAAAAACGAGAAATTAAGGCTTTCTCGGGAGATTGGCTAATTCTCGGCGATCGCCATACCGGATTAGGCGATCGCCTGGCGACTCGCTTAACGTCCCTCGGCGCAACCTGTCATCTGCGCTACGCCGACACTTCCAGCAGTGCGAACGCCCTTTCTCCCGAGGATACCGAAGCCTTTGATACGTTAGCGCGATCGCGGTCTTGGTCGGGTATCGTCTATTTGTGGGGATTGGACGACACCGGAACGCCGCCGCCAACTCCGCAACCCGATGTGACTTGCAACTATCCCAGTTGTGCGGGACTGTTCCATCTCGCCAAAGCGATCGCTCAGGATTCAGTGTCCGCAACGGGTCGGCTTTGGGTGGTCACGCAAGCCGCGCAACCGGTGGAATCCGGCGAAAATCCCACCTCGACAGTACAGAGTTTGCTGTGGGGATTGGGTCGAACCCTCGCCCTCGAACACCCGCAGCGGTGGGGTGGTTTACTCGATATTCCCGCCCAGTTCGACGAGGATATGGTCGAGGCGATCGCAGCCGAAATTGGGGCGATCGATCCCGAAGATCGCGTCGCCTTGCGTTCCAACCGGCGATACGGACAACGATTGCAACCTTGGAAACCCAAATCTGAGAAAACCGCGTTGAATCCCGAGGGAACCTATCTCATTACCGGGGCGTTTGGCGGGTTGGGACTCGAGTTAGCGAAATGGCTGGTCGATCGCGGCGTGCAGCATTTGGCCCTGTTGGGACGGCGATCGCCTTCTCCCCAAGCGGAATCTCAATTACAGAAATTGGAGGCGCGAGGGGTGTGCATCCATCGCCGACAAGCAGACGTTGCGATCGACGCCGATATAGCTTCCGTCTTCGCCAGCTTGAAAAACACCGCACCCCCCATTAAAGGCGTCTTCCATCTGGCGGGAGTCCTAGACGACGGCGTCCTCCTCCAACAACGCTGGAACCGCTTTGAAAAAGTCTTGCAACCCAAAGTTGCGGGGGCTTGGAACCTCCACCGTCATACAGAATCCCTCGATCTCGACGCCTTTGTCGTGTTCTCCTCCGCCGCCTCGATTTTAGGGTCTCCCGGTCAAGGGAACTACGCCGCCGCCAACGCCTTTCTCGACGGTCTCGTCAGCCTCCGTCGCAGCCGAGGACTCGCCGGACTCAGCGTGCAGTGGGGCCCCTGGGCGGAATCGGGAATGGCGGCGAAGTTGGACGATCGCAGCCAGCAGCGGTGGAAACAGGCGGGGGTGGAACTGTTAACCCTCGAACGAGGATTCGCATTGCTCGATCGCGTGGGAATTTGCGATCGCGAGAGTCCCCACCATATCGGCGCGTTACCCATCGATTGGTCGCGATTTGCCGCGCAACTGCCCGATCCGGGGCGATATCGGTTACTCGAATCCCTCGTCTCTTCCCCCGTCGAAGCCGTATCTTCAACTTGGCGCGACGGTTGGGACAGTCTGTCCCCAGTGCAACGCTACCATCGCATTTTTGAGGGTTTACAAAAAGAGATTTGTGTGGTAGTAGGAGCCGACGCCACGGAAACCCTCGATCCTCATACGGGATTCTTCGAGTTGGGATTGGATTCGCTGATGGCGTTGGAGTTGAAAAATCGCCTGCAAACTCGCTTTGACTTGGTGTTGTCGTCCACGTTGACCTTTGACTGTCCCAATCCCAAAACCCTAGCGGACTATCTCCTCAGTCAACTGTCCCCGTCAGAAGGCGATCGCCCCGTCGAACCGCCGGAAACTCCCGAAAACGCCGTGCGAGATCTCTCTGAAAACGAGCTTTTAGCCCTGATCGATCGCGAATTTTCCACCTGGGTCACACAGAAGTAACCCCAACCGCTGAAAACCTCCGAAATCACGATGACTGACTTTCCCCAAAACTCGACCCAAACCTTATCCCCCCTACAACGCGCCGCTTTGACAGTGCAGGAAATGCGAACCCGCATCGACCAACTCGAGCGATCGCACACCGAACCCATCGCCATCGTCGGGATGGGATGTCGGTTCCCCGGCGGCGTCACCGATCCCGAGTCGTTTTGGAACCTGTTATCTCAGGGAAAAAACGCCGTCGGCGAAATCCCCGAACGCCGCCGCCAACTGTTGGGGCGATCGCAACCTGGCTATCCGCAGCGGGGCGGTTTTCTCGATCGTATCGACGAATTCGACCCGGACTTTTTCGGAATCAGCCCTCGAGAAGCGGCGACGATGGATCCGCAACAGCGGTTACTCTTAGAAGTCAGTTGGGAAACCTTGGAAAATGCGGGAATCGCGCCGTCTCGGTTGATGGACAGTCAGACGGGAGTATTCCTCGGCATCAGTTTAAACGAATTTCTGAAATCTTCCCTCTTTGGCGACGAAGCGGGTATCGATATCTATAGTGCCACGGGGAACGCCTTAAGTATCGCCGCCGGACGCATCGCCCACTGGCTGGGAGTTCGCGGCCCCGCCTTAGCTGTCGATACCGCCTGTTCTTCCTCTCTCGTCGCCGTTCATCTCGCGTGTCAGAGTTTGCGCTTGGGAGAATGTCGCTTGGGCGTCGCGGGGGGAATTTATTTGATGATGGCCCCGCAAACCACCTTGGCGATGGCGAAACTGAACGCCTTGTCTCCTGATGGGTATTGCAAAACCTTCGACGCTTCAGCAGACGGGTACGGACGCGGGGAAGGCTGCGGCGCGATCGCCCTCAAACGGTTGAGCGACGCGCAATCCGACGGCGATCGCATTTTAGCGGTGATTCGTGGTTCGGCGGTGAATCACGACGGACGCAGTAGTGGTTTGACGGTTCCTAACGGAACGGCGCAACAGGCGGTGGTGCGATCGGCGTTGCAAAATGCTCGCGTCGATCCCCAAGATATTCAATATATTGAAGCGCACGGTACGGGAACCCCTCTCGGCGACCCGATCGAAGTGCGATCGCTCAGTGCGGTTCTCGGGGAAAATCGCCAACAACCCTTCACGATCGGTTCGGTGAAAACCAATATCGGACATTTGGAAGCCGCTGCGGGAATCGCCGGATCGATAAAAGTGGTGTTGGCGATGCAACGGGGGGAAATTCCGCAACACTTGCATTTCCAGCAACTCAACGATCGCATCGATCGCACTCACATCACCGTTCCCACCGAACGCACCCCTTGGATCGCGAACCGCGATGGAACTCGTCTGGCGGGAATTAGCGCCTTTGGCTTCAGCGGAACCAACGCCCACGTCATCCTCGAATCCGCCCCAGCCCCCTCAAAATCTCCGAAACCCGCGCGATCGCCCCAACTTCTCTGTTTGTCGGCGAAATCCCAACGCGCCCTCCAGCAACGGGTAACCGATTTAGCTGAGTACCTGCGCGATCGCCCCGAGTTGGAACTGGCGGAGATTTGCGTGACGGAAAACGCCGGGCGATCGCACTTTTCCCATCGTCTCGCGTTCCGGGTTTCCACGCGATCGCAACTTCAGCAGTGTTTAGAAACGCCGTCAGACGCCATTTCCGACACCACCGCTACGCCACCGCTGAAAATTGGGTTCTACTTTCCCCCCGTCAGCGATCGCGCGATCGATATCGATCCTTCACTTTACGAGAGCGCCCCAGCCTTCAAAGCGGCGATCGAAGCCTGTGCGGACTGTCTCGATGCTGACACGGCGGCGTTGTTGTTGTCGGTTTGTCAGGAACGAAAACCGGAGAATTTCCCGGTGGCGATCGCCGTTTCTCGTCAAGTCGCCTTAACCCAACTGTGGCGATCGTGGGGAATCGAACCGATGGTGACGGTAGGCGATGGAATCGGCGCACAGGTAGCAGCTTGGGCGTCGGGACAGTTGAATTTAGTGGAATTGTTCGCGCAACTCCCCGAAACTCTCGACAAACCGGGAATTTCAGAATCGGCGATCGCATCGTTGCAACAAGCCGATTGCGACAGTGCGATCGCCCTGGGAACCTGCGAAACCTCTACCTCAAACCTTCTTTGGCTGCCCTCTCTCGACTCTCAACGCACCGATTGGGAAGTTCTGTTAGACAGTTTACGCCTACTGTACCTGCGAGGCGTCGATGTTTGCTGGCACGCCGTCGAAGCGGGACAACAGCGTCAGGCGATCGCGCTACCGACCTATCCTTTCCAACGCCAATCTTACGACCTTCCGAATCCCTCTCCGACTGCACCGCTGCCACCTTCGGACAGTTTACTCGGTCGTCGTCTGTCCTCTCCCCTGTCTGCCATTCAATTTGAAGCGAACTGGCATCTCGATCGCCTTCCCTTGGTGCGCGATCATCAGTTACAGGGTCAACCCATCGCCAATTTAGCAGTGTATTTGGAGATGTTGCAAGCCGGGGCGATCGCCACCTGGAATCGTCCAGTTCGTCGCTGGAACGGGTTGCGGGTTCCCCATCCCTTATCGTTTTCCTCCGATCGCTGCCATCGGGTGCAGTTGATTTTAACCCCTCAACCGGGCGATCGCGCAGAATTTCAAATTTTCAGCCAACCGCCTCAAGCGTCGGAGTCTGCACCGTGGGTTCCACACCTGGCGGGAGAAGCTCAATTTACCCTTTCGCCGGAGTTTTCTCAAGTTTCCGATCTTAAAATCGACGCCTTAAAACAGCAATTCAGCGATTGCTGGGATGGCGAAACCTTCTATCAACAAATGCGATCGCACGGAGCCGATCTCGGCGCAAGTTGCCAAGTCTTAAACACTGTCTGGCGCAAAGACGGGGAAGCCCTGGGACAGTTGACACAGCCAAAATCAACCCTAGCGTCAGAGTACCATTTACCGCTGCAAGCCCTCGACGCCTGTTTCCAAGTTTTCGCCGCCTGCGTTCCGCCGCATCTTTCAGATACCTACATCATCCTGAGTTTGCAACAGTTAGAACTCGACGAACTCGACCCACAAAATCCACCGAAATACGCCTATACCAAAATTCAAACCCCAGTAGAAGACTGGCAAAATCGCGATCGCACGGCGACGCTTTCGGCGGACGTAATGCTGTTAACCGAAAATGGAAAACCCGTGGTGAAAGCCACAGAACTCCAATTGCGACGTTTGAACGCGACGGCGACAAAATTGCGATCGAACCTCAGTTCTTCTTCGACTTCCGAAAACCTCCAACATCGCGCGATCGCCGTTCCCAATGTATCGCAACTTTCAGAACTCTCCGAATCCGAACAACTCGAGAGTATCGAAGGGTATTTAATCGCCATCCTCGCCAAGTTATTGAGGCTACCGGAAGACAAGCTCAACCGAGATTATCACCTCGCTGAACTCGTCGATTCTCTCATCGCCTTTGAACTTCAGAGTCAAATAGAAAAGGACTTTCAAATTCGTTTACCCATCGAAAACTTTTTAGGGCGATCGACTATCGCACAACTGGCAAATACGCTGTTAGAACAACAAACGCTAACGTCGTTAGTGCTTCAAACTCAATCGTCCTCAGAATCTGAAGAAATGGAGAGTTTGATTTTGTAATTTTGAGGAGCGATCGCGTTTTTCTAAAACACTAATGTTGAAAACACAAAAACCCATGAAAATCGAAACCCCTTGGATTCCCCAGTTCAATTCCAACAACGCCGACGAACTTCGGCTGTTTTGCTTTCCCTACGCCGGAGGTGGAACCCTAAGCTTTCGAGGCTGGCGCGATCGCTTTCCATCAAATATTGGCGTTTATCCCATCGAACTCCCCGGTCGAGGATTTCGCTTACAAGAACCGTTATTAACAAATATTTCCTCAATTGTCGAGGCGATCGCACCCGTAATTTATCCCTATCTCGACAAACCCTTTGCCTTTTTCGGTCATAGCATGGGGGCGCTGATTGCGTTTGAACTGACCCGTTTACTCCGAAAAAACTATCGAATAAAACCCCTTCGATTGTGCGTTTCGGGACGATGTGCGCCTCAAACACCGCCCATCGTTCCCCCAATCCATCAGTTACCCGAACCAGAATTTATCGAAGCCCTTCGCCGCCTCAACGGTACGCCAAACGAGGTATTTCAAAATCCCGAACTTTTGGCACTCGTATTACCCATTTTACGCGCCGATTTTTCAGTCGTTGAAACCTACTCTTATCGATCCGAAGATCCCCTATCTTGTCCGATTTCTGTGTTTGGCGGACTGAACGATCCCGAAACGACGATCGATTTTCTAGAAGCTTGGAAAATCCAGACCAACCATCAAACTTCTTTCTATCTGCTTTCCGGCGATCACTTTTTCATTCACTCAAAATTCGACGAATTTAGTAGCTATCTTTGCCAGGATTTAAAAAATTCTGCGAAGATCGATGGGTGTATCTCTATTTCATAGAATTACCTCTCTTTTTCTAAGAAAAAGGCATCAAAATAAAAGAGCCTTTTGTGCTAAAAAATGAGAAGGAATATCGATCGAGAAACTCTCATCGAGAGCTGCGCGATAGGGGTGCACTTCAATTTGATGCCGAAAATTTCTCAACTGGCTACAACAAATTGACTCGTTTTTACCGATTTAACTGTTGTTGAAGCCACCGTTCTGCATCGGTCGAATTGCCAAAAATTTGACCGGGACAACCAAATAAAACGCCGAGCGCCTTTGGAGCCATTTGCTGCTGTTTTTCCGACATTTTCGACAAGTCGCCCACCACTGCCAACCCCATACAATACCGCGCGATGTTCGCTTTATTTTCCTTCGCCCAACGCACGACCAAATTATGAGACTGTTTCGCCATTTCGCGGTCTTCTACTTCTTCTGAATTTCCTCGAAATAACATTAAGCCAAAAGGATTTTCTCGAGCCAACCAATCGGTAAAGCAAGCGAGATAGGTTTCTGTATCTTCGAGCGTGGCAACTTCTGTAAATTTCACAGAAACCATAGGATAGTTTGTTTCGTCAATTTCAACCATTTTAGATTCTCCTTGAAAACATCATCATTTTTTTTAACTTTTTAGGCAAGCCATTTATGCAAAATTCATACTCTATTTTTTGTCGGTAAGCTAGGTTTTAAGATGTTTTCACCACAGAGGCACAGAGGACACAGAGAGGGGCTTGTCCGGTTGGGTAAAATCAGTGTTTGATACTCTATTTTTTGTCGATAAGCTAGGTTTTAAGATGTTTTCACCACAGAGACACAGAGGACACAGAGAGGGGCTTGTTCGGTTGGGTAAAATCAGTGTTTTAGATTCGGATTTCGTATCAAACCTCAAAAGGGTGCATCTCATTTTTGTAAAAATATGAGTTTGAGGTAGTAGCTAAATCGAGGACTCAAACTTGCCTTCGATCGATTTACATGGTTGAGATGCACCTTAAAAAATCGAGAATTTCGGCTCATCAAAAACGGATTCCGTATCAACCCATCGTTTCTCGACCGACTCCTACACGATCGCCCTCAAAAATAGCGAGCGATCGATAAACAAAACCAATGCAGCCGATTAAAATGGCAGCACTTATTAAAAATACGCTGCGATAGCCGATCGCACCCGCGATCGAACCACTCAACGCTGCCGATAAAATGCTGCACAAAGGAATCACAGATGTTTGTAACGTATAGTCCGTTGCCGCCATATCTCGACGACTGTTATCCATCATGATAGTAAACGTCGTGGTTCCCGTGATTCCCATCGCAAAAAATGAAAGACTGACGATCCCGTACAAAATCGGCGGTTGCGTCCAACCCAACGTCGGTAAAACTTGCGTCAAAATCCCCACCGTCGTTAAACTCAACGCCACGAGAAACGATCGCTTGCGTCCGATTTTCGACACTAGAGATCCCGCCACTAACGACCCGAATATGGTCATCGTCATTCCGAAAACTCCCAGCAGCCAGCCAATCTCTTCTAACGACCAACCAATATCGACGAGTAACGGACGAAACATCGTCGCCGAGAGGTTATATCCCGCCGTCATCAGTGCCAAAATTGCCAGCCAACTTTTAATCCCCGGACGCTGACAGGTTTCGATGAAAATTTTGACGTAGGCGATCGCACTTCGCAGCCAAAATTTTGGATGCAGGCTAAATTTATGCTGAGTTCGACGCGATTTGAGTTCTACAGGTTCGCGATAAAACAACAGAGGAACTAACGCCGCGATCGTAATCGCCGCTAAAGACAACAAACTCGATCGCCATCCCCAACGGTTCAGTAAAATCAACATTCCACCGCCACCGATCGTCCGTCCGATCGCACCGCCAATTCCCTGTACGGCATTCCCCGCACCCCGTTCTTCAGGATTTAATAACCTCACCGCCAGCGCGTCTGTGGCAATATCTTGACTGCCACTCCCGATAGCGATAAGTAACAATCCCACTAACAGCAATGGCAAATTTTCCTCGACACTGAGAAAACCACAAAAAACGGTGACACCAGCGACCCAAAGTTGAAAACAGATAATCCAAAATCGGTAATGTCCCCATCGCGTAAAGCCGTAGGCATCGATGAACGGCGACCATAGAAACTTCAGCGAAATCGGCAGTAGAATCGCCGGTAACAACCCGATCGCTTCTAACGACATTCCCTTTTGTCGCAGCAAAATCGGTAACGCTTGATAAAGAAACCAAAACGGGACGAACTGCGAGAGGTACAAACTCCCCAACAATCCAAATTTCTTCAGGCGGGGTCTCAAGTGCATTAAAAACCTTTAAAACTCGAACGACAGCGAAAACAGAACGGTAAACGGTTCTCCCACTTCAATATTGCGAAAGCGGTTGATGGGAGCGCCTTGGATATACTCGACATCGAAGATGTTTTTAAGGTTGACGGCAACGCTCCAGGTTTCCTGTTCGTAATAGATCGCCGCATTCGTCAACAGATAATCGTCGAGCTGAAAACTGTTGTTGAGATCCCCTTCTCGTTCGCCAACGTAGTTAATCCCAAAGCCAAACCCCAACCCTTCAAAATCGCCGCTGGGAATCGTGTATTTCGTCCACAAACTGGCACTATGTTCGGGAATGCCAATCAATCGGTTCCCCGTGGAAATCACCGTATCTTCGGTGACTTCGGCATCGATGTAAGAATAGGAGGCGATAATTTCCCATCCCGGTAAAATTTCTCCGCCGAGGTCGAATTCAAATCCTTGGCTGTTTTGCTCTCCCGTGGCAATAAAAGCGTCGAACAGCGTCTGTGCGTTGGGGTCGGGGTTGGCGATATTTTCCTTGGTGATATTGAAATACGCCAGGTTGACAAACATCCGTCCGTCGAGGAATTCGGTTTTCACCCCAACTTCAAACCCTTCCCCTTCTTCGGGTTCGAGAAAATCGCCGTCTTCAGTGGTGGCGGAGTTCGGCGTAAACGATCGCGAATAACTCCCGTACAGCGAAAGCTCTGGAATCGGCTGGTACACTAACCCCACACGCGGCGTCCAAGCGTCGTCTTGTCGGGATTCTCGGCTACCGGGGACTCTGGCCGGGCCGCGAAACGTCTCGCCAGTGGTCAGGGTTTGTTCGACGGAATCGAAACGCACCCCCGCCAGCAACATTAACTCGTCGGTCACGGAAATGCGATCTTGCAGGTAAACGCCGAAGCGATTGGTTCGGACGAATTCGTTGAGAACGGGAAGCAGTTGAGAGCTGTCTCGGGGAAAGGCTTCGTAAACGGGATCGAAAATATTCAGCGGCAGCGGTGCGCTAAAGTTACCTTCAGTGAGGCGATCGGTGCTGTTGCTGCTGAAGTCGAACCCCACGAGCAGTTCGTGTTCGACGGGCCCCGTCTCGAACTCGCCGACAGCGTTGGTTTGTACGGCGACGCTTTCTCTGAAGTTATCGACCTCTGCGTCTAAACGGGTGAGAATCCCCGTACTTTCGTTAAAGGCGAAGGGATTTGCGACTCGAGCGTCTACAGACTGACGCGCGTATCGCAGTGCGTTGCGAATTTCCCAACTATCGCTAAACTCGTGGTTGAAGGTATATCCGAGGATGAGGGTATCTTGTTCTCTGGAGTCGTTGGGTTCGTTGGCGATGCGATCGCGGGGAATGTCGATAATCCCGTCTCCAAACGCCAGAGTTCCCGTATCGTAAGGTCGCTCGTCGTTTAAATATTCTAGTTCTAGGGTCAGTTCGGTGCGATCGCCAATATCCCAGGCGAGAACGGGAGCCACAAAAAACCGCTCGAAGTTCTGGTCGAACTCTCGAAAACCGTTATCGGTTTGATAGAGTGCGTTGAGCCGATAGCGGAGGCTTCGGTCGGTCGTCAGCGGCCCCGATACATCGATACTCGGTCGAAACAGACCTCGGGTTCCCCCTTGCAGTTCGAGTTGGTAAAAGGGGTCTTCTAACGGTTGTTTGGTCACGAGGTTAACGACGCCGCCAGGGTTGAGGTCGCCGTAAAGGATCGACGCCGGGCCTCTGAGGATCTCGATTTGTTCGAGGTTGGCGGTTTCTGAAAGTACCGCCAAACCGCCGCGCAGGGTACTATCGGAAGCCGATAAGTTAAAGCCATCTCGTAACACGTTAGCCCCGTCGAACCCCCGGATGGAAAAGCGAAACCCACTTCCTTCAACGGTGTTGGCGACGACACCGCTGACGTTACGAACGGCTTCGTCGAGGTCGATCGCCTGTTGGTCTTCGATAACTTCTCGCGGCACTACCTGAATCGACTGGGGAACGTCGAGCAAGCGAGCGTCGGTACGCGTGGCGGTACTGGCTTCGGGGACGAAATACTCGCTCTCTTCGAGCTGTTCTCCAACCACCACGATTCGCAAGGCGTCGCCGCCAACGTCTGGAGAGTCGCTTGGGGTGGTTTCGTCTTCTTCTGCGATCGCCGGAGGTTCTGTCGTATCGGCGGTATCCGAGACGCGAACGCTCAGGATGACAGTTCCGGCTGCACCATCGACGACGTTAACGCTCGGAGCCACTTCGCCGCCGACGACGGTAATGCGAACGCTGTTGGCTTCTTGCGATCGCACCGTCACGGATTCGATCCCCGGAGCCGGATCGACCTGCTCGAAACTGGCACCTTCTACCAGTTGGCTGTCGATCGCCTCTGCAATCCAAGTATTGCCGTCGCGGGAGGTCACCAGTTGCGGGGTACGACCGTCCCGCGTTTCGAGAATAATTTCGATGCCGCCTTCGACGGCTTGGAGCTGGACTCGCTCGATTTGCGTCAGCGTTGCCTGAGCCTGAACCGGCTGAGCGACGATGGCGCTAGAGACGCTGAAACTGGCTGCCCATACACTCCTCCACCATAGGTCTGTCATGTTTGAATATCCTACCGTTCCACAATTAACAGAAATTAATCTCAATTACTATAGGCGGTATTAGGATTTATATGCAATAAGTAGGAGCAATTTTCCCAAAGTTCGGACTCGAACGCAAACACCTCCAGCCTTTGAGGGCAAGGATAAATCTCGACTCGAGAGCAGTACGGGTCGCCTCAAAAATATCTCTATATTTACATATAAGAATAAAAGACAATACTTAAAACTAGGATCGACCTACTTTCGGCTTTGAGGGGACATTCCATCGGATTCCGTCAAATCCGCGATGGGAAGTCCCGAATAACCGAACGACAGACGACGAAACGAAGATTGCAGTTATTAAGAATCTTTCTTAAATATTGCATCGAACCCTCAAACCACATTCTTGAGACTCTTTTTTAATAACTTTGCCAAACGTCTTCCGCCAGAGTGCTGTCGGTGACGGAATCCGAATCTCAAACAGCGGTGTTTCGCCCCACAGCCAGAACCTCTGTGTCTCTGTGGTGAACCCTTACTTTTGCGCCATTTTGTCGAACCGCTCTCGTAACGCCAGTTCGATCGCCGCTTTCAAGAAAAACAACACGCTCAATCCCGCCGCCCCAAAAGAACAAAAGGCCAGAACCTTGTGGGGAATCGACAAAAACACCGCCCCAGATAATAACGTAAATCCCGTCATACAAGCGTAAACGAGCGTTTTGAGCGTCAGTTGCAACCGTTGGAGTTGCTTTTGCGTTTGTGGCGAGTTGACGCGAATTTGGAAATCTCCCCGTTCTAAGCGTTCTTCGAGTTGGTGAATCAACACTTCAGCTCGACTGGGGCGATCGAACGGTTTCGTAACCAAACTTTTCGCTTGACGAGCCAGTTCTCCCAAAATTTGCCCGCGTCCTTGTTGCGTTTCCACGAGTTCTTTGACGAAGGGCTTCGCGCAAGCAATGATACTGTATCGATCGTCTAACGTTCGAGCAATTCCGTCGAGAGTTCCCAAGGCTTTCAATACAAAGGTCATTTGCGCCGGAAGCCGAAACGGTTGCTGCTCGAACATAGCGTACAGTTCGTGTTTGAGTTCCCGAAATTCTTGGAATTCCACCGGGCGATCGCGGAAGCGATCGAGCGCGAATTGAATGAGGTTTCGCACGGGGGTCATATCTGACGTGTCTTCCACGAGTCCCATCGAGACCAGGGTTTCGAGAACTTCGTCCGTATCTTTTCGCAATACCGCAAAAAACGATCGCGTCATTTCCGCTTTGTTCAGGGAATTAATTTCAGACATCATCCCGAAATCGTAAAAGATGATATGTCCTTCGGGGGTGACTGCCATGTTCCCTGGATGCGGATCGGTATGGAAAAAACCATCGACCAAAAGTTGTTTGAGATAACAGCCAATCCCCAACGTATTGAGCTGTTTGACGTCGATTCCCGAAGCTTCTAACGTCGCTTTGTCGTTAATTTTAATTCCCGGCAAATATTCGAGGGTTAAAACTCTCGACGTGGTGTAACGCCAATAGACTCTTGGGACTAAAATATTGGAAGATTCGATGAAGTTTTCACGAAATCGTTCGGCGTTTTGTCCTTCGTGAACGTAATCGATTTCTTGATAAATTAACGTGCGAAACTCTTGATAGATCGACTCGAGATCGTATTTCCGAGTCCAGTGAAACGTCCGCTCGAAAAACAGAACCAACTGATAGATAACTTGGAAATCTAAATTAAACAGTTTCTCCAAGCCGGGACGTTGCACCTTCACCACCACGTCTTCGCCGGTATGCAACCGCGCCCGGTGAACTTGTCCCAAACTCGCGGCGGCGATCGGACGGCGATCGAAATCCCGAAACAGTCCGTAAACCGAATGTTTCAGCTCCAATTCGATGAGGCTGACGGCTTCGTCTGCACTGAATTCGGGAACTTTATCTTGCAGTCGCGACAGCGCCCGAATATATTCGAGGGGCAGCAAGTCGCCCCGCGTCGAAAACGCCTGACCGATTTTAATAAACGTCGGTCCGAGATCGAGTAAGGTGTTAACGAGCCAATCTGCCCGACGCTGGCGGTGTTCGGGGTCGTCTTTTCCCCGCACCCGATCCCAGCCCAGAAAAAAAAATAGTTTCGCCGTAGCGGAGAAAATTTCGATCTGACGGGCGACGAGAGAGTTTTTAGTCCGTTGCCAGCGTAACGGTTTGGGAGCGGCCTTAACTAACATAGAGGTCGATGCTGGGTCTGTTTGGCGGGGAGAGGACGTGAAAATTCAGCAGGTTTTCAGGCGATCGCACCTCAGTCGAGGTCGCAAAACGCCTATGTTAAGTACTTTAGCTTAAGGCGGTAAAGGGTCTGAAGACTTGGGGTCGGATCGCCCGAGGGGGAAACGCCGGCGATCGCGCGACGATCGCCGTTTTCAGACTCGGATCGGACGGCGGTTTCAACAGACTTCCGAGAGATCGATCGCCTGGGGTAACGCCACGGTGACACAGGTGAGGTTCCCGTCGCGATCGTCGAGGGGCGTACTGGAAATCTCGATCGTCCCCTGCAACAGTTTGACCAAATTATCGACTAACGCCAGTCCCAATCCCGTTCCGGCGATCGCCTGCTCGGTCACGCCACGTCCGCGACGGAACTTCTCGAAAACGTGAGGTAAATCTTCAGGCGCGATCGCCAACCCCACGTTGGACAGCGAAAACCGGATCTCTCCGGAATTGCGACCGCTCGCCTCGTGGCTGACGCGACAGACGACTTGCGTGTCGCAGAGGGCGTATTTCCCGGCGTTGGTTAACAACTCGTCCAACACCCGCCGCAGTGCGTCTGTGTCGCTTTGGAGATACAAACCGCTCGCCGGTAACTCTAAGCTCAAGGTCACATTTTTAGAAGCCCACCGCGTCTCGAAGTCTTTCGCCAGTTCCTGCAACAGCGGTTGTAAGTAGATATGTTGCAGTTGGAAGTTCGGCGTTTCGGTTTCGAGTTCTTGCAGTTTCAACAAATCCTGTACCAGTTGTTTTTCCTGGTGACACTGCTGTTCGAGCAGCTCGAGATATTGAGCTTGACGGGCGGGGGGAAGTTGTTCGCTACGTAACATCTGCACCGCCAAAATCATCTTCGTCAGTGGCGTTCGCAGTTCGTGATGGACGGTGCTGAGAAATTCGTCTTTTTGACGGTTGAGGCGACGCAGTTGCTCGATTTGACGGCGAGTTTGTTCGTACAGCTTCGCTTGCACGTCGAGGCTTCTTTGCAGTTGCGAGGTGCGATCGCTTACCAAGTTCCGCACCTGTTGTAACGTCTGGCTGTTGAGGATCGCGTTGCTCAGTTGCGTTCCCACAAACTGCGCCAGTTCGAGATCGTCGTCGTTCCAGGCTCGGGGGCGATCGTGTTGTAGGACGAGGAATCCCAACACGGTTCCGCTTTGAGAGTTCGAGGACTGGGGACTGACTAAGGGAACGATCGCGATGGCGGGAAAGCGTTTGACGTCGAAGGCTACGGTTTGACCTTCAGAAGACACTCGGCCGTCGCGCAACGCCAGCGGCCGGGGAGCGTGGCTAAACGCCTCTCGACACCACGCACAGTCTGAGAGCCAAAACGATTGAGGCGGACTCGACAGTTTGGGCGACCCGCTTCCGTTCCATTCGCCCCAGTCGGCTAGCCAATGACAGGCGACGCTAGCTTTTGCGCGAGGCATCCCCGACCCTCGAGACGTTAGATGACGATTGAGACCGTGAAGTTGCGGTTCGGTGTACGTTAACAGGACGGCCATAGCTTGACGCACTTCCAGGGTGTGGGTCAGCGTCGAGATGGCCGCTTCGAGGAGAGGCGGCAAGTCCGTAGAAATACGGATCGCCTGAGTGAGTCGATCGACCAATCGGGTTTTTTGACAGGCGATGCGATTCTGTTCGCGCAGACGCTCGGCGGTTTGGGAGCGCACGCACCGATCGACCGCCAGAGAGACGAACTCCGAGACTTCCATCAATGCCGTGTTGGCCGCTTCGCTCCAGGGAACGGGACAGGTTCGCCACAGGGCGATCGCCCCGTTGAGTTCCCCTTGACAGCTCGTCGCGACGCTCAACAGCGATCGCGCGCCGAGTCGCTTCCAAATCTCCCGATCGCGCTCGTCGAGGCTTCGTAGGCTCTCGACGGCCAGAGGTGGGGCGTCGGCCGTCAGGCGATCGAGGGGCGAACTCGCCCACAATCGCAGTTGCTGCGAGGGGTCGAGAACGTTAGCCAAATCTTCGGGGAACCAGTAGCTTTCCCCAGTCGGAACGTGGATGTGAGGGGGAAGCACCACGACGCATCCATCTGCCTCGAACGCCGTCGCGATCGCCGCCGCCACGCGAGTTAACATCCTATCGCCGTCACCGCTGCGACGAGCCAGACGCGCTATCTCGAGACCCAAACAGGCGACGCGATCTTCTAGAGGCGTTGCTGAAGACATTGTGGCAATTGGCGGCGATTCGGGGCGAAGCGGCTGCCACGAAAGGGACGAGCGATCGGGAAGTCGGGCCATAATCATATTGGTTTGAGAAACCGCACGGCAAGGATGGATGCTGGGAGCGCCCGAGCAGAAGTGGCGAAAGTGGACGGGGCCGCTTCTAGCTGTCTCTAGCCTAGCTCGAACGCCCCTCGAAGCGATTCCGTAATTCTGTGGAAAATTTTGAATCTTAATATTTCTTTTAACTTAACATTACTATCCCAAACGCTTGCGGTTTCCAATGAGGACAAAACCCGATAAATTCTCGTGTCGAGAGACTTTTTTACCTCCATACACGTCTATTGCAGTCCAGAAAAATGGCGAAAAAACGATATAACAGACAAATTGGAGGGCTAGAAGACCAATTTATTCAGATTTACTCGATCTGTCTTCGATCGTATCTCAATATTATATTCTTTCTTGATATTATTTCTCAATATCCGAGATCGATCGCCCAGACAGCCTATTGACAAAAAAACATTTACGTGCATAAAAAATAGCGAAAAAGACAGATGCGAACCGGCCTTCCGAGAGGGCGTCCGACCTAGCGGGTGTGGGATTCGCAACGTCTCAAAGCGATCGCGAAGGGAACAGATACTGCTAACATCAAATTTATCTAATCGATCTCGCTCATTTGTCCAGCTAAACGCCCGAGCTGCTCGTGAAAGTTTTTTGTTATCACACTCCCGAACTCACACCGACCGATCCGATTCCCACTTGTGCGGTCGCGATCGACGTTTTGCGGGCGACGACAACGATCGCCACAGTTTTAGCGTCCGGCGCTGAAGCCGTCCAAGCGTTTAGCGATATCGATAAGTTGATGGCCGCCAGCGAAAACTGGCCCGAAGACAAGCGCCTACGAGCCGGAGAACGCGGTGGCGCAAAGGTCGAAGGTTGCGATTTCGGCAACTCTCCCCTCGAATACGATGCCGATCGCGTGCGAGACGCTCGCCTGTTCTTGAGTACCACGAACGGAACTCGCGCCTTACAACGAGTCGAAAACGCGCCGCTACTGGTGACGGCAGCTTTGGTCAACCGTCAAGCCGTGGTGAATTTTCTGCGCGATCGCGCCCCGGACACGGTCTATTTAGTGGGTTCGGGTTGGCAAGGGAGTTTTTCGTTAGAAGATACTGTCTGCGCGGGGGCGATCGTCGCGAGTTTGCTCGATCGCACGGACTTCAGCCTCGAAGACTTAGCCGGAAACGACGAAACCGTGGCGGCCTTAGCCCTATACCAACAATGGCGCGATCGCCTCGTGTCGCTGATGAAAATCGCCAGTCACGGCCAACGGCTTCTCCGACTTGGAAACGACGCCGATCTCGAATACTGCGCCAAAGAAGACATCCTCGACGTTTTACCGATTCAGAAAGACAAAGGCGTCTTGGTGAGCAGTTAACAGTCACCAGTCACCAGTCACCAGTCACCAGTCACCAGTCACCAAAAAAGATCCCCGGCATCTTCAAGATGCTGGGGATCTGGCGATCGCACGAGGAAATGAGGGCTGTTTCGATTGTCTCCTCATCTCCTCACGCGAGTTACGCGGCTTTCGTCTGTGCTTCCTGTTTCTGAAGCAGGCGGATAATCGAGTTTTTCTCCAACAGACCTAAAACCGTTCCGTTTTGACCGACCACCGGAAGTTCGGTAATTTTCTGGCTTTCGAGGAGCGTAACCACTTCTAACAAGGGGCGATCGCTCTCGATGGTTTGTTGGGCGATCGGTTGCGTCAGTTCCGCAACGCTCACCTTCGGCCAATCAGAGGTCGCAATTTGTCGGAGGTCGTCCACGGCGATCGAACCGACGAGTTGACCCGCTTCGTCCGTCACCAAATACTTACGCCAGTTGCGGCGGCCGATGACGTACTCGTTGGCGAACTCGCGCAGCGATAGCGTATCGGGAACTACGGGACTGTCTTCCGTTACCGCATCGCCAGCGGTCAAATTCGAGAGTTTTTGTTGGATTTGTGCCGACTGTGCCGAGCGTCCGGCGTTTTGCAGCAGGAACCATCCGATCAAGACGTTCCAGAATCCAAATCCACCGCCACTAAAGAACAGGGGAAGAACACCCGAGGCGATCGCCAACCAACCGATAACTTGTCCGACGCGACTGGCAAAGACGACGCCTTTGTACGGGTTGCCCGTGACTTTCCACACGGCAGCTTTGAGGATGTTTCCGCCGTCGAGGGGCAAACCGGGGATCAAGTTAAACAGTGCCAGAATCAGGTTGATCGAAGCCAACAGGCTTAAGATAGCCGCCAGCGGTCCGGACAGCGACGTAGTCGCGACGATGCCGCTAAACAAACCGAACAGCAACAAGCTGACTAGCGGCCCCGCGATCGCCACCCAAAACGACTCGGCTGGGGTTTCCGATTCGCGTCCCAAACTGGCCAGTCCGCCGAACAGGAACAGGGTAATCGATTTGACATCGATGCCTTGGCTTTTCGCCACGAAGCTGTGTCCGAGTTCGTGAGCCAGAACTGACGCGAACAGCAACAATGCCGCCACGAATCCTAAAACCCACGGAAGGACAGTTCCGAGTTGGGGAAACTGTGCTGAAAGTCCGCCGCCGTAGCTGAGGGTCACGAGTCCGAGGACGAGAAACCACGAGGCGTTGACATAAAAGGGAATCCCAAACAGGGTTCCGACGCGAAACGAGCCATTCATAGAAATAGCGCCTCCTTTGAGTGCTGTGCGAGAGCGGCTCGAACCGTCGAACTCAAACCGTTGCAAAAATCGGGACTGACGAACCGAGTCGCTCGAACTATTAAAATTGTAACGTTTTGTAAAAAAGCGATCGCCCGTTTTTTGATGGGGTTTTCCGCCGATCGCAGTTCGGGTTACTCCACTCTCTGCGCTAGAAACGCATCGAAAATGAGAGAAGCAACACAAACCGTTACAACCGTTAACGTTAGTTTCCAGTATGGCGCGATCGCCTGCCGTCCGCATCGTCCGGGGGACGGAGTTGAAACAAAACCGCTCGATCGACAGAGACGGGTTTGAAGGCAGTATCGCAGCGCAGGGGGGTTTCCGTCGCACCGAGGAGGAGATACCCGTCGGGGGTGAGAACCCGGCGCATTTTGTCGAGAATTTCTGCTTGAGTGGGGCGATCGAAGTAAATCAGTACGTTCCGCAGTAAAATCACATCCATCTCCGGTAAGGGAGGGAGGGGTTTGAGGAGGTCGATTTGCCGAAACTGTACCATCAGGCGAATGTCGTCGGACACGCTCCACTGGGAACCCTGTTTTTGAAAGTAGCGACGCAAGAACTTTGGGGGGAGGCGGCGGCGGACTTCTAAATCGGTGTAGGTTCCCGATCGTGCTTTAGCCAGCATCGCTTCAGATACGTCGCTAGCGAGGATCGTGAGGTTCCACTCGTTCGCGAGAAGGGGAAAGTAATCTCGCAGTAAAATCGCGAGACTGTAGGCTTCTTGACCGCTCGAACAGGCCGCGCACCACAGGTTGAGTTTGCGATCGAGACGATGTCGCCGCAACAGTTCGGGAAATATCGATTGTCGCAGGGCTTCAAAGACCTGAAAATCTCTAAAAAACGAAGTTTCGGTGGGAATGTTGTCCATAAACAGCGCGATCGAACAGCCCGACGGCGATGCCAAACGGGAAACGCGAGGACAGAGTTACGGACGACCGACGACTACATCCCACAGGTATTTTTTGAGCGAAGACAGCTCGCAAATCACAGACTGTTTGCGGGCCCAAGAGTACGCGTCGAAGCCGAAGCGATCGCCGTCCCGTTTGAAGTTGCCTAACAATACGATCCAATGGCTCGGATACGAGATCGGGGGAGTTTTCTCGAGTAGCAATCCATCGGCGTTGACGAGGGCGAAGGCGACTCCTCCAGCAGCGATCGCGCGATCGGCATTTTCTAAAGCTTCGACATCGCCTCCCAAATAAGCCGGATAAGACTCGACGTTCGCGTATTGCAGAACTTGTTGCGTCCATCCCGTCATCTCCCAGGGTTTCGTCATCCCGCTGAGATTTCGCAGCAGTTCCGGTGCCTCAGCCCGCACGGGAAAAATCCGGTTTTCCGCCTCCCGCAGCGTCGCCTGAACCATCCAGTCGAGTTGGGGCATATTCAGCTCTCCCCCTTGATGTTGCAAGGAGTCAGAGGCGGTAATCCATTTCGTGGTTCCGTAAAATCCCCCGAGTTGATAAATATTACGACAGATTTGCACGTAGCGCACGGGGTTTTTTCGGGCCAGCGCGAAGGTTATAGAAGCCGGACCGCAAAAAGGCTGTTTGCCTTGGTCGATGCAGAGGGGATTGCGAACGCGCGATCGCAGTTGTTCGATTAACGTGGCTTTATCGAGTTTCGGCCACATCCCCGACATTTTCGATCGCGCAAACTGATCGATCTTGCGTTCGGCAAACTGTTGGCGATCGCGATCGGTCATAGCAGTCACGTTGCACCTCCCCCGAAACCCTCTCGCTCGATTGTGGCACATTATTTCAGTTTGGTAGCTCTCCGGAGCAGGGGAGCAGGGGAGAGGGGGAGCAGGGGAGCAGGGGAGATAAGGCGACAAGGAGACAGGGAAGAATTCCTCATCATCTCATCACCTCATCACCTCAACTGCGTACCGAACCGTCCGGCATCGTCGCGCCATCGAGAATTGCATCTTGTAAATCTGCACCGATAACCGCCGCACCCCGCAAGCTTGCACCGCGCAAATCCGCACCCCGCAGACACGCCCCATCTAGATCTGCTCCCCACAGGTACGCCCCGCGCAAGTCCGCCCCCGTCAAATCCGCTCCCGTCAGCAAGGCTAAGTTGAGATTCGTATGACTGAGATTGGCATTCCGTAAATCGGCCTCGCGCAAGTCGGTTTTCATTAAATTGGCGTGAATTAACTCTCCGCCGCGCAAATTGCTTTGTTGCAGGTTGGCTTTTTGGAAATTGGCATCGCCGAGATCGCAACAGCGCAGTTGCGATCGCGTCAAATTACTCCCGGTAAAATCCGCCCCGTGGAGTTTCGCCCCGCTGAGTTTAACCTCGTTCAACTCCATCCCGCTCAAGTCGATGTCACCGAGTTTTAACCCGTTCATCCACGCGCCTTGAAGCTTGACGCCGTTGAGTCGAGCGCCTTTGAGGTTCGCCCCGCTCAGCCGCGCCCCGTTGAGGTTCGTCCAGTTGAGGTTCGCCCCTTCGAGGTTGGCAGAGCGCAAGTTAATCCCGTTGAGGTTCGCCCCACACAGGTTCACGCCGGGAAGATTGGCGCGATACAGACTCACCCACCGCAGACTCGCCCCGCTGAGCTTCGCCCCCCGTAAGTCGGCTTTGGCCAGTTGAGCGCCTTGTAGGTTAGATTTTGTGAGATCGGCCTCGATCAAGCAACTGCTGAGAAGTTTGGCAAAACTTAAATTCGTACCGTACAAGAACGCGCCGTTTAATTTGGCTTCGATGAGAAAACACCGTTCGAGATGGGCGCGGGCGATCGACGCATCGCTGAGATTCGATCCAGAAAAGTTCGATCGCACCAACGTCGCACCGATAAGATTTGCTGCGGTGAGGTTCGCCCCCCGAAAATCCCGTTCGCCCGATAGGTACCGACGCAAAATTTCACTGCTGTCCATCACAAAATCCTCTGGTGTCTGGGTCGTTGGTTTAACGTTTCCATGTGCGATCTTCGCTATTTCAAATTCCGTATTTCTACGGATTTTTTATTTCGATTTATGATTTATTGATTTAACTTTCAGTAATTTTTCGTCCGTCGAACTCGACGCGATCGCAATTTCACGGAATATTATTTTATTCGCTCTTTAATTATTATAAAAAAATTAGGTTCGATCGATAAACTTGTTAAAAAACGTGATATTCGTTTGAGGTTATTTCGCTCGATTGCCGGGCGATCGCACGTCAGTTGTTCGAGATTTTTCGGCTCGAACGCCCCCTCTAAAACCGCTCAGCCCCTAGAAGCTTCGAGAGATCGACGCCGGTGTCTGGCGATCGACTCCCTCGCTAGCTCGTTTTTGCGATCGTTTTAAATATTGTTTTTTTAATCAATACGATCGTTACAAAAAATCTAGCATAAAACGAGATAACATCCCGTCAAACTTCTTACAGAATCTTAGCACTAAATATGGACATATATATGCTTTGCTTTCAAAGTTCACACTACCAATAGCGCCAGCCAAAAAAGTGTCGTACACTGTTCTTCAGTCCGAGAATAGCTGCACCTCTATGCACTCAACCCTAGAACTCAACACCATCGTTCCCGCAGACGCGGCGAAAATAACAGTCGTGCGCCGCGACGGTTCCCCTGCACCGTTAGACGTCACGAAAATTCGTAAGGTGGTCAGTTGGGCCTGTCAGGAGTTAGACGCGAACCCCATCACCCTCGAAGCAGGATTGACCACGCGGCTGAGAACCGGAGTCACCACGCGGGAGATTCAAGACAACCTCATCAACTGCGCCTTAGAGATGTGTTCCCCGGCCGAACCCGACTGGCGTTACGTCGCCGGACGACTCCACATCTGGAGTCTGTGGAAAGACGCCCTCGTCAGTCGCGGCTACCAATATGGGGACTACGCCCAAACCGTCTTTACCAAAGTCCAAGCTGGGGAATACGACTCTCGTATTCTGACCTATACGCTCGACGAGCTGCAAGAAGCCGGATCTTGGATAAACTCCGACTGGGACATGGATTATGACTACGCCGGCGCCGTCCTGCTGACCAAGCGTTACCTACTTCCCAACGAACTCCCCCAAGAGGCGTTGCTGACCTGCGCCCTACTGCTGGCCTCTCCCGAAGTCCCCGAAAAGCGTCTCAAATGGGCCAAGCGGTTTTACGAAGCGATCGCCTCCCGTAAAATCTCCCTCGCCACTCCCATCCTCGCCAACCTGCGAGTTCCTCGGGGGTCTCTGTCGTCTTGTTTCATCGCCGCGATGGACGACAACCTCGAAAGCATTTTCGAGACCATTACTGACACCGCGAGAATCTCCAAAAACGGCGGAGGCGTCGGCGTCAACGTCAGCCGCATCCGCGCCACAGGAAGCTGGGTGATGAACAAACCCAACGCCTCCGGCGGCGTCATTCCTTGGATCAAACTCCTTAACGATACTGCGATCGCCGTGAACCAGGGGGGACGTCGAGCCGGGGCCGTCACCGTCAGCCTAGATGTATGGCATCTCGACATTCCCGAATTCCTCGAATGTCAAACTGAAAATGGTTAATGTTAGCCCTTTATGCCAGTAATGGCATAAATGCACCCCCTGAATTGCCGGAAACCCCTAAAGCTGTTCTCACCACAACATAACTAGAAATAGTCAGTGTGACGGTTTAAAAAGAGAACAGATGGAACAATGGGCGATCGGCAGCCGAGATTCTGTAAAATGAATCGGGTTCAACGACTATTCCGTCAGGAAGTACACTCAAGCGAGTGGAAGTAGGGGGCATCCAGCCTATAATATCTAGAGTTGGATGAAGATATAGTCTGGTCTTACATGAAAGTGTAAGTTGCCTGAAATGTCTCCGTACTACCTGTACAAAATAACGACTCCTAACCAAAAAGTTTACATTGGCGTTACCGACGATCCCCAAGAAAGATGGCAACATCATTGTCAGCCCTCATCCCAGTACAAAAGTGCGATTGGGGCTGCCATACAAAAATACGGTAAAGATCGAGTAAACTTTGAAATTCTCCGAAAGTTAGACTCTGAAGAAGAGGCGCTTGAGGCTGAAGCGAAGATTGTCAACAAAGATTTTGTAAAAAGTAAAAATACTTACAATCTTTGTCGGGGTGGTGGTAAGCCTCCTAAAAACAAAGCCAACGCTAAAGCCATTAAAATCGACGGTATTGTCTACCCGAGCATTCATGAAGCAGCAATTGCTTTAGGGTATAGCCGGGCGCAAATCGACCGGAAAATCGCACTAAAATTGTTCGAGTTTGAGTTTGTTGAAGAAGCTCCTAAAAACTCAGAACTCAAACAAAAAGGCAAGCAGAAACGAGACAACTTGGTTAGAAGTCCGAGGGTGGTTTACTTCAATGGCGAGACATTTCCTTCTTATCGCGAAGCCTGCCAGAAGTACGGTCTGAGCAAAGACGAACTTCTCAAATGTAGGAAAGCGCTAGGAAGAGACCACATAACTCTTAAAGAGGTGCTGAGTCTGAGAGTTGGCAAGAAGCCGATCGAGATCGACGGAGTTTTATACAGTTCCCGCCAAGAAGCCAAAGAAAAAACGGGCTTGTCAATGTATAAAATCCTCGAAATCGCGAAAGGCTATCCTAGCCAAAATCGAAAGCGAAAAAGGGTGGCAAAAATTTGCCTCGAGACCGATGAAGTCTTGCAAATCTTTGAAACCATGACTCAGGCCGCCCAAGCAGTGGGAGCGGCATCAGCCTCAAAAATCTGTATGTGCTGTAAAGGTCAAAGACAAAAAGCACACGGATATAAATGGAGTTACTGGGAAGGCAGTCTTGACGTAGCGAATCAAGGCGAACACAAACGGACCAACGGCGCAAAGCCTACGACATCTTTCCCCAATTCGTCATCAGCGACGAATTCATGCGGCGGGTTGTCAACGCCGAAACCTGGACTCTCGTAGACCCCTACGAAGTCCGCGAAAAACTGGGGATCGAACTGGCCGAATTGTGGGGTGAAGCATTCGAGGACGCCTACCGTACAATCGAAGCCAGCCTCGATACAAAACTGACCCTGTACAAACAACTCAACGCGCGGGAGTTGTTCAAGCACGTCATGCGAACCCAGGTCGAAACCGGGATGCCCTACCTGTGGTTTAAAGACACCGCCAACCGCGCCAACCCCAACCAACACGAAGGTTACATTCCCGGCGGAAACCTCTGTCAAGAATCCTGGTCGAACGTGAAACCGGGACAAGAGGCCCATACCTGTAATCTGGATTCTCTCAACCTGGCCAACATTGAAGATGGCGAACTTCCCGAAATTTGTGAAGTGGCCGTCCGCATCCTCGACAACACCATCGAGTTGACTCATACTCCCTTCGAGGCCAGCGAAACCCACAACGCCAAATATCGCACCATCGGCGTCGGGGCGATGGGATTGGCGGACTGGCTGGCCCTACGCCGCCTGTCTTACAACGAGGTGGAAAAAATCGGCAGCTTGTTCGAGGATATCGGTTACTATTGCACCCGCGCCTCGGTGGACTTAGCCCGAGAACGGGGGGCTTACGCCGCCTTTGCGGGGAGCGAGTGGAGTAAAGGACATCTCATCGGTGCCAAACCCCTGTCCTGGTTTGAAGAAAACGCCCGAGACCCCCAACGTTGGGTAGAACTGTCTGAGGAGATCCAACAGCACGGGATTCGCAACTCTCACATTACGGCGATCGCCCCCAACACCTCCTCTTCCCTGGTTCAAGGCTGTACCGCCAGCATCCTTCCGGCTTACAGTCGCTTCTTCTACGACAAATGGGCTAAAGGAACCGTTCCCATCGCGCCACCTCATATTAAGGACTATTTCTGGTACTACCCAGAAAACAAATCCATCGACCAAAAACAGATCGTCCGTGCGGTGGCGACCATGCAGCAATGGATCGATACCGGAATTTCTATGGAGTTGATTTTCAACCTCAACGCTGGGGTCTACTTCCCCGACGAACCCGATCGCTCCATTAAAGCCAAGGACATTTACGAGACCTTGGTTTTAGCATGGGAACTTGGGTGTAAAGCCATCTACTACATCCGCACCGTCCAAAAAGACAACTTCAAAGAATCTGGCGACGCTTGCATCGCTTGTGCGAACTAGCGTTTAGCGTTGTCTCCACACTCAGCAAAGCGAACCTCTAGACGCGCACCTCGCGCGTCTGTTCCTTTGTCGGTGTTTGTTTGTAACCACTGATTTCTGAAATCAAACATGACTATTTCCGAAGCAACTTCCCAACTCGGGCGAATGCCCGTCAACCCCATTTTCAACCCCGAGGGAAACGACGATCCTAACCACCGCACGATATGGTTTGGCGACACCACCAACCTGATGCAGTTAAATGACGTGCGCTACGACTGGGCGGTGGGGTTGTACCGTCAAATGCGCGAAAACTTCTGGATTAGCGAGAAACTCGACATTACCCAAGACGTAACGGACTACGTGAACTTGACGCCGGACGAACGACGGGCGTTTGATGGGGTGTTGAGTTATCTGACGTTTCTCGACTCCGTGCAGACAGTGAATTTGCCTCAGTTGAAAGTCAGCATCACCGCCCCGGAAGTGTCGATGTGCATGGCCGAACAAATCAGCCAAGAGGCACTGCACAACCAAAGTTATCAATACATGATCGAGACGATCGTTCCGAGCGATCGCCGTTCGGCAGTTTACGACTTTTGGCGCACCGACAAAGTCCTTCACGATCGCTGTGAGTTCATTGCCAAACAGTACCAGCGTTATGTGGACGATCCGACGCTGGAAAACTATTTCGGTTCGCTGATGGCGGACTATCTCCTCGAGAGCTTGTATTTTTACAATGGGTTAGCTAAGTAGCCCACTAGCATCGTGAGGTGTTAGTTAAAATCCGCCAAATTGCTGGGAAGCCCTAAAGCCTTTATGCCAAAGCGAAATCAGAAATGATAAGCGTAATGGAGCGAGAGCAGAAAAAAGTTAAAGGATCGATCGAAAGCCGTAAGGCAGTCGATCGCGATCGTGGTGCGTCGCACTATCGGTATGATGGGCAATCAGCAGCGAAATCCCGTTTGGGGAGACGTTCAACGAACAGAGGGTGGATATCTTTTCCGGCTACCCCAAACTTCTACGAAGACTTTTATAATGGAACCAAGGTTTTCAGTAGAAGTATGACTGACGACGGGATCGTTTACCAAATCAAAAACAACGAAAATGGCAAAATTTATGTGGGATGCACCACAAATTTTGCTAGTCGAATCGGATCGTACGTTGAAGCTGCTAAAAACGGAACGCTTAATACAGCGCTGTATCGAGATATGAGAGAAGACATTACTAAGTTTTCTTTTTCTATTCTCGAGCAAGGCATTGCCCGATCGGAGTTAAGACAAAGAGAGTCCGAATGGATTGTTAATAAAAAATCAATCCAAAAGGGCTATAACGCTGTCCGCAAGAGTGGTAACGAGCGTTTGTCCGAAGAGGAAGTTCGAGAAATTCGCGATTGCATACAAAATACTCGGCTTAAATTTTATGAAATTGCCGAAATTTATGGGATGCAACGGGATATTATTTCCGATATTAACTTAGGTCGCGCTTGGTTCGATCCTCTTTATGAATACCCCTTGCGAAAAAACACTGTTAAGCGCAAAAAGCTAACAGAAGAAGATGTGTTGCACATTTATTCGCTTCTGAGAGATCCGAATCTAAGCTTCAGCGAGATTGCGTCGTTGTATGGTTGGCGTAGCGAAGCAGTTTTACGTAAAATCAATAATGGGACTTACTCGGTTAGTCCCTTAACTGCTTCATCTTATCCGATTCGTTCTGTCGATTCCCGAAAAGGTAACCGGAAAAGATAATGGTATGTTCTAGCCCCATGCGAAAGTATGGGTAGTTGCGTCATCTTCTTCTACAATCTGGCTTCTCGGATGTTAATGCCCGGAAGTGCGGACATTTTCAAAATGATCAACCGCGACGAACTGTCGCACGTGCGCTTGTTCCAAAAACTGCTGCCTGAAGCGATGGAAGTGTTTCCCCACTCGAAGGACATGATTTATGAAATGTTCGATACGGCGGTGAAACACGAGTGCAAGTGGACGAACCACATTGTCGGTAACAACATTTTGGGAATTACGGAAACCAGCACGGAACAGTACACGAAGTATTTGGCGAATATGCGCCTGCGTGCGATCGGTTTAAAACCGCTTTATCCCGAACCCCGCTATCAGAAGAGTCCTTACACGCATTTGGAACGGTTTTCAGATACGAAAGCGGAAGGACACACGAAGGCGAACTTTTTTGAAGCGCAAGTCACTAGCTATGTGATGTCGTCTGGCGTCGGGGGCTGGGACGAGATTTAAATTTGAGTTTTTTAGGGTTAAGGAGTTGGGAACAAAGTTCCCAACTCTTTTTTTTTGCGGTTGGCAACCTTGCATTTTTCGATCGCTCTACTATCAATTTTAGGCCGAACTCGAAGCGAAGAGAGGGTACAAGCTCCCCGGCATCTCCAAGATACCAGGAATCTGGTAGAGATTCTCTGGATTTGTTGCGATCGGTGCGTTCGTACTCCTTCGATAAAATTTCCGCCGGGCGATCGCTCTGAAAATTGTCGTCGTTGGCGATACGGAGTTCGATCGCTTTCCTGCCGTTGCTTTCCCTAAGATGTTTGGTTTGTTTAAAAATATTAAATATTAGTTAAAATTAATTAATATTCTTGAATTTTTTTAAAACTTGACGACTCTAAAAAAATTAGATAAATTATTATTGTGCATTCATTAAATCTCGAAAAAAATTTAACATAAAAAACACAAAAAATCAAGGAGTTAATCTATGAAAAATGTAAAATAACGTAAATATATCGAGCGATTAAACTCCAGATTATTAATATACGACATCAATTTTACCCCTAAACTATGACCCAATCGAGCAAAAGTCAGCGAGGATTAATGGCACGATCGACCTTAACTGTCCTCGCCGTCTTCCTCACAGGCTACGTGGGCATCACCACTCCTCAAAAATACGGCCCGATTCCCTTTGGAATTTCTCTAATCGCATCGATCGCCCTTGCCACTCACCTCTGGAGCTATTGGCGAGGCAAACAAGAAAAAGTCAAACGATTTCACGCCAACCACCGAGACCTCTTTGAAGAATTGCCCGATGTTTGGAACAGCTTGCCCTTCATCGACAACCCCAACCAAATCGAAGAACTCAGAGAACTCTCTCGTCTATACGATCGCAAACTCTATCCCGAAGACTTTCAATCCTAACGTTTCAATTTCCAACCCCTCGGGGTGACAACTCAAATGAAACTTCTCAAAAAAACCTTTATCGGCTTTGCCCTTTCAACCGTTGCTCTCAGCGGCTGCACCGCGATTATTGGCGAACGAGTTCCCGCCGGATACGTGGGATTGCTCATCAATCAATACGGAAGCGAAGAACGTCGGGGAATCGACAACGCCGAATTTATCGAAGGCGGTCGCGCCATTTACAACCCCGTCAATCAAGAGTTAGTCCTGTTTCCCACCTTCGTTAACAAGTACAGTTTTACCAACAGCACCATCGAACAAAGTCCCGTTCCCGAAGCGATCGGCTTTTCCGTGGCAGGAACCTCCGTCGAAGAAGATGTGGCGATCGGCGTGATGTTCGACAAAGCCAACGATGGCGAATTTATCAAAACCTACTATTCCACCTATCGCCTGTCCCCAGAAGAATTCGTCCGAACTCATCTAAGAGACGAAGTTCGAGGCTGTTTCAACCGGGCGGTGGTCGATGCCGACATTCAAACACCGTTCCAATACCAAAACCAGCGCATCGACCTATTAAACCGGGTCGAAACCTGCATCGCCGATAGCTTCAACTTCCTCATCGTCCAGAACCTCGAATATCTGGGAAAACCGCAATATCCGCCCAACATTCAAGCGGCGATCGACGAACAGTTTGAAGCCGAACAGCGGGCGAAATCCGCCGAAGCCCGGGCGCGACAAGCGGAAGCCGAAGCACAAGCGGAAATCGCCAAAGCTCGAGGCGAAGCGGAAGCCGAAAAAATCCGCGCCTCTGTCGCCAACGATCCCAACTATCTCAGATACCGACAATTGGAAATCGAGATGGCTCGGATTCAACGCTGGAACGGTCAGGAAGCCCCCATCGTGCAAACGCCGAACGTGCAGTTAGGGGCTGCGGGAAACCCACAACCCCAGGAAAACCAATAACCGTTAGGCGTCGCTGGCGTCCACCAACACCTTCAACGTTCCCCGTTCCTGGGCGCGATCGAACGCGGCGAGTCCTTCCGTCAGGGGAAAGCGATCGCACACCAAGGACATTACGTCTACCTGATGGTTCGCCAACAGATCGATCGCCTGGGGAAACGGACCGCAGCGGGAACCCACCAACGTAATTTCGTCCACCACCAACGAGGAAACGTCCAAACTGAGATTTCCGGCGTAGGTACTTTTGAGAACCAAGGTTCCCCTCGGACGCAAAGCGCGACGGGCGATCGCAAAACCTTCAGGGTTCCCCGTACATTCGACCGCCACATCGAAGGCGCGATCGACGACCGCATCGGCGAAACCCGTCGCCATCCCGCGATTCTCCAACAGCCCGAGTTTTTCCCGATGTCGTCCCACCGCCAGTAAATCGCACCCTGTCAGCGCCAAACTTTGAGCGACTAACAGCCCTAACTTTCCGTCTCCGACTACCAACACCTTAGAATTAGCGTCGAGGGGAACTTGCTGCTGAATTTCCAACGCCGCCGCCAGGGGTTCCGTAAACGTAGCCTCGTCTGTCGAAACCGACTCGGGAACGGGATACAGGTTTTCTTCTGGAAGTGTCAGGTACTCCGCAAAAGCACCGTTGCGGTTGACGATACCCAACACGGTACGGTTTTCGCAGTGGGTGGACTGTCCGCTGCGACAAAAGCGACAGCGACCGCAAGTCGCGTTAATTTCTCCCACGACACGCTGTCCGAGCAACGCGTCAGAACCCCGTTCGACTCGACCGACAAATTCGTGACCGAGAACGCCGCGATACGGATAGTAACCGCGCAACAATTCTAAATCGGTGTTACAAATTCCCGCTCGCAACACCTTCACCAACGCTTCGCCGGGAGGAGGTTCGGGAACGGGTAAATCCCTCCGCAGTTGCAGGGTTCGATCTTCGAGCCAAAGTGCTTTCATCAGTTGATAGGGAATAGGGAACAGGGAACGGGGAATCGGGAATCGGGAATCGGGAAATCGGGAAATCGGGGAGCGGGGAATCGGGAATCGGGAACGGGAAATCGGGAACGGGGAACAGTTGAGAGTTGACAGTTTCTCCTTCTCTCCCTTACTCCCTTGTCTTCACTCTTCACTCTTCACTCTTCCCTCTCCCTTGCTCCCCCTCTCCCCCTCTCCCCCTTCCAGGGCGTTGGCACGATCGATCTGTCGTTCGCAGGAGCGTTTGAGATGGCTGAAGAATTCCCGTAGGATTCTCGCTTTGAGCGATCGCGCGATTTCGGATTTCGTATCGCCGAGAGACTGTTGAATTTCCGCATCGAGATCGCTAGCCCACTGTTCGATCGTCGTCGTTGCCATTTTAAGATATCGGTTGGCTGAGTCTTGCGCTGCTTTTTCGACTTCGATGTGAGCTTGAATCGAAGGATTGAGAGGAGGGCGCGGCGCGTTCGAGACATCGAGTCGGGTGGTTCGTCGCATTCCCGTTTCGCCTTCAATGGGAAAGGCCACCGTCATGTCTAACTCGTCTTCGTCGTCGGCGGCGAGTAGGGGTAAATCGGGCATGGTAAACCGAACGCCGTCGCGGCCGTAAAACGAGGACATAGCCTCGTAGAGTCCCCGCGCGATCGGCTCGTATTCTTGAGGGCGATCGAGGCAGTGAGCCGCCCCAAACAGTCGTAATGCTAACAGAGCGGGAGTCGGGCAGATCTCGAACAACGATCGCGCCAACGTGTCGAATTCTTGATGGTTGAGTTGGTTCCAGTCGGCGAGGATATAGCTGAACTTACCGTGAATGGCGGAGTAGATAAGGATTTTAGCTTGACTGAGGCTGGCCACCTGAGACAGTTGCGATCGCAGATCGAACCAGCGATCGGTACGCGATAAAGGCTCGATCTCGTCGGATTCGAGACTGACGCTATCAGGTACGACGGGATAAATCGACTCTAAGGTCGTAACGAGACGAACGGCGAGGTTGAAATACAGAGATTTTTTATTAATGCGGGAGACGACGCGTACCAGCGTTTCGCGCAACTGAGTTAAGGTGGGGATCGTTGCCCGCACCTGAGCCACCAGCGTTAACCAGTCGATCGCGTGGAGTTTTTGGGGGTCGTTTTCCCAGCGATGCTGACAGGCACATACCAACAGCTTTTTTAAGCGTTCGGAATCGGGGTCGTTTTCCAACCGCGCGATCGCCGACTCAAACGATTCTGGTTTCTTCATACCAATTGTGGAGTACCACAGACGTTTCTCGCCGCAATCGGCCGAACGATATCAGTTCGACTGCCCTATATCGATCTTACGACTTGAATGCGGTTTCGGTGTATCCAATGCAGCGCGAGCGTCAGTAATATCCACAAGGCGATCGGGATAGCGGGCGCGATCGCACCT
This sequence comes from Geitlerinema sp. CS-897, assembly GCF_028368005.1. Lineage (NCBI taxonomy): Bacteria > Bacillati > Cyanobacteriota > Cyanophyceae > Geitlerinematales > Geitlerinemataceae > Geitlerinema > Geitlerinema sp. CS-897. The sequence continues at coordinate 57,821 of NZ_JAQNCQ010000129.1, forward strand.
CCTGCGTCCAAGAAAACGCGGTTTTGAGGCGAAAAGGCGACGACGGTTCTTAAAAGCCTAACGTTTCGTCATATTTGAGCTGGGTAAAAACTCGATAGTTGTCTAAATGTTTTTCTCCAGGGCGATCGCTGCATTCCTTCACGGCGACTAAGCTATATTCGATATCCTTCGAGGCGATCGCGAGAGCGATTTTCAGGATTTCAAACAGTGGTATCACCCGCTTGGCAGTATCGTGAGGTTGTCGCTCGTAATACCGTAACAATGCTGCCGCACACTGTTCGAGGCGATCGCGCGATTCGGGAGAGACCAGCAAGAGTTTCATTAAAGTTGAGGTTAACGTCAAAAACTTACCTCGATCTACTAATCTTAAAAAGAGAAAAGAGGGAGTTTGATAATCTTCCGTCATCAGAAGATTCGCAATTTCATTGCAAGTTGTGAGTCTCAATCCGTCTGTAGTTGGGTTGAGGTTCTGTCGAGCGAACAAACAATTTAATTTTCGTCCGATTTCAATACTAATATAATTTTTTATTTCGTTTCGATCGGTGCAAGATGTTAAATAAAACAATAGCATTTTTTTGAATTTTTGATAATTTTCTCGTTGTGTTTTACGAGTAAATAATTGGGCTTTTTTATATTGTTGCGAAGAAAACGAACTCGCTAATATCGTTTTCAGAATTTGCACAAAATCATCACCAAAAATGGTCGGATTGTGTTCGGGAGTCTCAAACTGAGATTGAGAGCGAGCTACGTAAAGAGCCAACTTGAGTTGGAACCGTTTTTGTAAATATATCGCGAGCCGTCGTGCAAACTGCCGTTGAAATAGAGGACGATTGCGATCGAGAGATATGGATTTCAAGCAAAAATCAAAATAGCGATCGCTCCAGCGAGTCGAGTCCAGTTGGTGAGATTCACTTTGTAAATACAGTGCGATCGTGCGTCGTAAATCATCGTAATCAGGGCTGCTGTAAAACGATTCAAACCAAGCGCGAACCCTGTAAGGTAACAATAAGGGCGTAAACTGCTGAGGTGCGAAACTGTGCTCGAGTCGTTCGAGAAACTCACAACAGGCTTCTAAATTTCGAGACTGCGCCCAAGATACGAACAACAGATAAATCGATTCTTGAAAACTCTCTAAAAAATATCGCTCGCACTGGTGTTTAATGAGTTCTTTGACAACCGAAGCCGCCGCATTATCGGAAATTGGAAACGGTGAAAACCAAAACTTAAAAAAACGATCGACTGCCTGAGTCGCACCGGGGAGCTGAGCGATCTCTTGAAAATACTTACGAATTTCAGCGAGATCGGCAGACGAGGGGAGAAATCCAAACGTAGAGAAATTCGGAGAAGATTGAGAAGTCACGATCGTACCTCAAACAAAAATCATGCGAGTGCTGGTTCGAGAGATTTTGAGCGTTTTAACCTGCAACCCCGACATCAAGACCCAAATTTCAGCATTCGAGCATCTCTAGACTCAAATCGCCTCGAGGCGAGGATAACTAACCGTACCCTCGAGCCTTCGACTGGATTCGACAATCTATATCGCTACTTTTATTGTTGCCGAAATCAGTCTGCAAGCGTGCGATCGCGAGCCGATACTTACGTGATATTACGGAAGCCAGATCGTGACCTGAAGATTCCCCTCAGTGCGATCGCGATCGCAACATCACCCACGTCCACAGGATTCGCAATCGTTCGTGATATGATGAAACTCGGCGATTCACCCCGACTGTAGCCGCCAGACGCAACGCCCTCGCACAACCGAGCAACCCCTGGCGATCTTCGCTCTTCCAACACAACTCGCAGATGGCACCCCTCAACGAACCGCTCCCTTGGGAAATCGACGCCAGCAAACCTTTAGTTCCCGTTTTTTGTGAAGGGGACTGCGTCGGATACTGCGAACCCGAGTACGCCAATGAAATCCTAGAGGTGATGAACGAGCAGGAAAAACTGCTCAAAGCCTTGCGTATGGCCTGTAGCGATCTCGTTCGCAAGCGCAAAGGCGATCCCGAAGAAGTCGAAGAACTCGTTCGAAAATACATTCAACGGGCCGAGCGTCCCAAATCCGGCCCTCGTGCCATCGCCCTATTACTGGCCGAACGCCAAAAACAACTCGGGGTCAGTCCCCAAGAATTTCTGAAATTCTGCGATACCTACCGCGTCTCGTCGCAAGACATTAAAAATATGTGCGCCGGCCGAGAAGTCCCTACCGATTTAATCGCGCCTCTGGCCCGTATTCTCGGTACCACCGTCGAACAAATACAAGACATCCTCGACGGTATCGTCTGAGTTATAAATCCCAATCCGGCTGTTTGATGGGAATGTGAATGAAAAACTCCGTCCCTTTCCCCAATTCCGACTCGCACCAAAAGCGGCCGCGATGCTTGTCGACTACAATTTGATAGCTAATCGAGAGTCCCAATCCCGTACCTTTCCCGACAGGTTTGGTGGTGAAAAAGGGATCGAACAGTTTTTCGAGGATTTCGGGTTTAATCCCCATGCCGTTATCGCGAATACGCACGATGACGCTATCGGGGCGATCGCAGGCCAGAGGAGTTTGAAAGTTTTTCGTACTACACACGGCTTCCGTACAAATCGTAATCGTAGGAGCGGCAGGAGCGCCTTGACGGCGGAGTCCCGCTTCTTCCAAAGCGTCGATCGCATTGGCGATGATGTTCATAAACACCTGGTTGAGCAAACCGGGGAAGCAATCGACACGGGGCAACTCGCCGTAATATTTAATCACCCGTACGGCGGCAAGATCTCCTCTCCCTTTCAAGCGATTGTGCAAAATCAGCAGCGTGTTTTCAAGACCTTCGTGAAGGTTGACGGGTTTGACTTCAGCTTCGTCGAGACGAGAGAAATTCCGCAGAGAAACGACAATTTGACGAATGCGCTCGGCACCCATTTTCATCGAATCGAGGAGTTTGGGCAGGTCGTCTTCGAGAAAGTCGAGATCGATGTCTTCAATTTCGTTTTCGATGGCTTCAGGAGGATTGGGAACGAGATCGCGATAGAGCTGAACCAACTCCAGTAAATCTTCAATGTAGGTTTCGGCGTGACCGATATTTCCCGTAATGAAGTTAACGGGATTGTTAATTTCGTGAGCGATACCGGCCACCATCTGCCCCAAACTCGACATCTTTTCCTGTTGGATGAGTTGGGCTTCCGTTTGTTTGAGATGTTCCATTGCCTCTTGAAGCTGGCGAGCTTGAGTTTGTGCGGCGAGGGCGGCGGCACAGGTTTTAGCATAGAGTTCGGCTTGGTCGATCGCGATCGCCAGTTGATCGACGACAGCTTGGAGGAGTTCGACTTCCGTTTCCGTCCAAGGGCGAGGCATCGTGTGACAGCAAACGATCGCCCCGAACTGTCCCGATCGCGTACCCAACGGTAGGGTCAGTTGCGAAGCCACGTCGAGGGATTGCAGGAAATCGCGAGTATCGGTGTTAGCGTCGGCGATATCGTCGATCTGCTCGAGTTCCAGCGTCCAGATTTTGGGGGCCAGGCGATCGCTTTGAGACAAAAAACTTTCACCTAAAAAACTCGTCAGATGTGGCTCGCGGGCTTCGTGGGTCACGGCCAGCGTCAAGTTGGAATCGCTTTGAGAAGAACACCATAGATAGTAACAGCGATCGATTTGGAGTAAGGTACGAATTTCGTGAACCGCCGTGTCTAAAATCGTATCGAGATCGAGAGAGTTGCGGATTTGTCCGGCCAGACGAAACAGTAGGGATTTGCGGCGGTTGACGAGGGCTTCGCGAGCCCAGACGCGATCGACTGACAGCCCGATTCCGCTCGTGACCCAGTTGAGAATACTCGAGCAGTCTTGCGTCCAAGGATGCTGAGAACACAGCGTCACAACGCCGAGAAGTCGTTCCTCGATGACGAGGGGATAGCAGGCCAGACCGACGATTCCCTGATGCTGCGCCCAGTTGACGAGTTCGCGAAAACCCGGAATCGACGAGCGATCGAGGTGAGGGGCATCTCGGTTGAGGGTATTGTTGACGTAGGGTTGTCGCACTTGGGCGACCCAACCGACGAGAGACTCCCCAAGGGACGTGCGAGGAGGAAACAGGTAGTCGGGAAGCGAACGTCCGGCCATAGCCTGTCGAACGAGAGTCGAAGACGATCGCCCGTTTGAGGTGGGGGTGAAGTCGGCATGAGGGACGACATCGTCGGCATTGACGAGCCAAATGGCGGCCGCAGCAGCGTCGAGATTTTGAGACAGAGCCTCAACGCACAGTTCGAGACTTTTCGAGAGGGTTTGACTTTGTGCCAGGGCTGCACTGACGGCGGTGACGAGGGCAGAGAGATGAGCCTGTTCGAGAAGGGCGTTTTCCGTGTGTTTGTGGTGGGTGACGTCGCGAAAGTAAATCGAGAGGCGATCGCTTTCTGGATGAACTCGCACTTCGAGCCAGATGCCGAGTGGTTCGTAATATTCTTCAAAATGATGGCAGGTTTGAGTCTCGAAAGCCGCTTGGCACTCCGAGGCAAAGATGGAGTCTTTGAGTGCCGGAAAGACGTCCCAAACCGTCTGACCGAGGAGGTCGGACTTATCGACGTTCCAGAGTTTTTCGCCCCGGCGGTTGACGTAAACGAACTTCCAATCTCGATCGATGGCGAAAAAGGCTTCGGTAATACTTTCGAGAATCTCGACGATACCGTGATAGGAGGGAAGGGGAAAGTGTTTGGCAAAACCGGGGCGGAGGGTTTGATGCCAGTTTTGGCGGAGGAGGTCGAAGCCCATATCGCCGACTGAAAACTGAGTGCCGAATTCTCGCAACGCCTGTAGCGATCGCGTGGCTTGACGGCTGAGGGTTTCGAGAGCTTGCTGTTGGTCGGCGTCGAGATGGTGCGGCTCGTAATCTAAAACGCAGAGCGTCCCGACTACAGAACCGTTGGGTGTCACTAGGGGAACCCCCACGTAGAAGCGATAGTGAGGGACACTGGTTATAAAAGGAAGTTTGGCAAAGTGAGGGTTCTCTTGCAGGTCGGGAACGATCGTTAGGTGGGGGTCTTTGACCGTGGCGGCACAGAGGTCGAAGCACAATGAAAAGCGATCGGGTTCGATGCCGATCGCTGCTTTGACCCAGTAGCGAGGTCGCTCGGTGTCGGTTCCTCTCACCGTGTTGATAAAGCCAATTAAGGCGATCGGAGCGTGACAGATGTAGGTGGCCAAACGAGCCACATCTTCAAACGCTTCGTTAGGTTGAGTATCGAAGGCGAGGGAAGATGCCACAGTAGAGGAGTCTTTCAAGGAGTTTTGATGACGATATGAGTGAAACGGATAACCGAACATGGTGTTGCCTTGAAGCGTTTGAAGACACTCGCCCGGTCTGTCAGTCCGAGAGAGGTTTCGGGGCGGAGAGTCGATCGCAGCGCTCCAATGGGGACAGTCTCGTGTCGAACGCACGAGGTATCGCGATCGCCATCAGAGGCGACCCGACTGTCGATCGAAATTCCGCCGGATGAGTTCGCGATCGCTCGCTCCGTTGGTGTCGAGTAACTCTGACCTTCCGATCTTAGCGTACATAATGGTTTTGTTGCGGTTTGCCCTGACAATTCTTACCTTAAATTTGTAAGAACTTATTCTAGATTTAACTCTCTCATCAAATCTATAAGCTACTATCGAAAATTTTAAACAAATTTAACACTCTCCCTCGTGACGAAACCTGTAAAGAACCCGTTCTAGAGCCGTTCGATAACTCGTCAGTTAAATCGATCTATTTAAAACCAGAACGATACGGTTAGGACAACTCGATTCCTCATCGTCTCTCTCGATCGCGCTGCAACAGTTCACTCGAGCCTTCTCTCCAACAACTTGAGGTGAAAGCAGATGTAAGGGTGCGATATACTAAAAGAAATCTAGTTCGATTCCCTATATTTGAGAGTAAGGCCGTTCGGGATCGCTTAAGTTTCTATGAAGATTGCGACCTACTCGAGAAACTGAGTTCGATCGAACGCTCGTCTCGGACGCTCTAAGCCTCAAAATCGGCGAAAATGAGACTTTTGGGACTCAGTTCGATCGGCTTTCTCGTTTCCTAGAGTGCCTCGTGGATCTCGCTAAGATCGAAAAACCCACCTTCCCGAATCCGGCAAAAGTGCGATGTGGCGCGATCGCGACCGACTCGAACCCAATCTCAATTATCTGCCAACAAAAACCATGACGCTTGCATAGTCGCTAACAAGACTTTCAAGAGAGTTCCTTCTCAAATATACTCGAACGAAACACCATCTGAAACCGATAAAGATACCCAATTTTAACGGCTGAACGCACAGCTCGATCGGGTTCGAGCCGACGCTGGAGATAAACCGATTCCCCTGGTACTCAAAGGAAATCCGATGTCTGGAACTGCAATGACCCCCCCAACCGTTCTCGCTGTCGATGACAGTCCCGTCATGCAAAAGACGATCCAACGCATTTTGGGGGACGACTATCGAGTATTGCTGGCTGACAATGCCTTGGATGCCTTGAGTGCGATCTATCACGAACCCATCTCGGTCGTCCTGTTGGATGTTTCGATGCCAGAAATCGACGGTCTCGAAATGTGTCGGACTGTACGGAGCTTACCCCAATTTCAATCGTTACCCATCATAATGCTCACCGCTCGCGACAAAGCCTTCGATAAAGTGAAAGGGCATCTGGCCGGTGCGACGGAGTATCTCACCAAACCGTTCGACGCCGATCGCCTGCGAGAAGTCGTCGGTCAGTACGCCAAACATAACTCAACCTCACCGGCCGAATCGTAACTCTCCCGAGTCCCCTGCCTCGCCACCTCGATAACATTGCCTTTTCAGGGGGTTCGTGCGAGGATCGATACAGCCAGATCGCACTGGCTGAATACATCGAGCGATCTTCGAGACGGTCGCCACTGGCATAACGTAGCAACTTCCACCCCCCACCTTCAACCGTGCAGGATTTCCATGAGCGATCCGTTTCCCAATCCCTTTGGCGGCGGTCCGAACCCGTTTAGCGACAACCGCGACTTACCCCAAGATCCCGTCTACGATCGCAGCGAACCTCCCGACGTGAGTTCGGAAGACCTCTCTACATCCAAGCGTCGCGGTTCGGCAGCCCCGATTTTGCGGAAATACTATCTCATATTGCTCGCCTGCGGGTTACTCTTAGGGCTTTTCGTTGCCATCGGCGTCGTCAAAGTCATCACCCACTTGGGACTCAACGAAGTCCCCGCACAAGTCGAGTAGTCTGTTGGAGTAGACAAGGGAGGTACGGAAGACTAGGAAGGGCTTGCTCGATAAGTCTGCAACGCCCTCCAGTTGGGAGGTTCAGCGCCTAAATGTGCCACAAAAGTGCGCCCAAACGTAGTAATACCAAATCCTGTTCCCAAACCTGCTAAACTCTTAAGCCGCAAATCCCAGCCAATGATAGTTCGTTAAATCCCGGATCTCTTCTTGCATCTGTTCTTGAAGGACACAGCACCTTTTCCCCAACACTTCTTCAAGTCCCTCAATGGTTGCAAAATAAGTGTTAACTAGGGCTTGCTGAAAAGAAGTGAAAAGCTTACGACGTAAGGCTTAGAGGAGTCTTGACATGGCTTCGAGAACCCGAAAAAGAGGTAAAATTGGAAATTCCCGTGCATCTGGCAAGAAAAAATGTATCAAAAATCACAAAATCCTGACGCGCCCGAAGAAGCCTTTGAACTTCCTTTTGAAGGCAAGTTGTGTAAAGAAAATCGTTGGGTAATTTTGGCGAACCTCATTC
>NZ_JAQNCQ010000130.1:0-26346 GCF_028368005.1 Geitlerinema sp. CS-897
AGTCAATCCCTGCTGCTCTGGAGAGATTGGATGTTGGCGCTCATGGCGTTGAAGCCTCACAAATCTCTCCATTTTCAACGAGGGCTAGAGGCTCTATCCCTTGTGAGGCAGGGGGTCTAGCTATGTTGTCACCCTCTCAGCCAACTGCCATACGCCCGAAAAATAGCGATCGTTCCTCGCGATCGCACCTCAGACAGAATTGCTTCAGCCCGAGTTGGGTTAAATTCAACACTGTAACAGTTCCAGTAAATCGCCAGAGATTGCATAGAGAGAGGTTAAAACGCAAAACCGTTCAAACTCGAACGCGGTAGCAAGAACTCGGTTGTCAAACTAACAACTGACCCCGCAACACGGTCACGGCTCGGCCGCCCAACACCACACGCTCTCCATCACGACGAACGCGGACGATCCCCCCGCGACGGGATGCTTGAAAGCCCGTCAACTCCATCTTTCCTAACTTTCTGCCCCAATAGGGGGCTAACGCGCAGTGCGCCGACCCCGTCACGGGGTCTTCGTCGATTCCCGCCGCTGGAGCGAAGAACCGCGAAACGAAGTCGTACTCAGAGTTCGAGGAACTGGTGACGATAACGCCGCGAGCAGAAAGTTTAGTGAGTTTAGCAAAATCGGGTTGCAGTTGTCGCACCTCGTCTTCTGTAGCGACTTCGACCAACAGGTCTTTCAAGACGTTTTCGCCGACGAACTGCGGTCGGACACCAAGCGCTTCGAGCAGTTGCGACGGGGGTTCGATTTGTACGACGGGACTGGCTGGAAAATCTAACTCGATCCATTCGCGATCGCGTTGGGCGCTCAAGCGACCGCTGCGGGTGTAGAAGTACAGTATGTCGTTGGGATCGGCGAGATCGAGTTCCCAAAGAGCGTGAGCGCTGGCGAGCGTCGCGTGGCCGCACAACTCGACTTCTACCTTGGGCGTGAACCAGCGCAGGCGATACCCGTCCGCTTCCGGGTGGAGAAAGGCGGTTTCGGAGAGGTTTTTTTCGGCCGCGACGCACTGCATCCAGCCTTCATCGGCGGGGTGTTCGAGAATGCAGACAGCGGCAGGATTCCCGCAATAGGGTCGGTCAGTAAACGCGTCGATTTGGAGGAGTTGCATCGCCGAGTTCTGGGCAATCGAGTATCGATAACTGTAGCAGAACTCTCGAACGATCTCAATCGATAATCGCGTTTAACAAAACGTCCGATAACGATTGTCCTTTCATATCTTCTAAGGTGACGGTATCGACGATATCGAATTTCGCCCCAGCTTCCGTGAGGCGATCGTCTAAGGCTTTTAAATACTCAGTGACCTTCGGATCGGTTCCCACTTGAATGAAGGACAACGCGAGTTCTTCGTCGCGATCGATCTGTTGGGAGGCTTGAATAATCAGTTTGATGACGGTTTTGCGATCGTCGGGTTCGCCGTCGGTAATCACGAGAAAGGTTTCGCCGTTGGGTTTAGTTTGGCCGTTTTTTTTGCGATCGAAGTAATTATTAAACGCGTCTTCGAGAACGGCGGCCAGATCGGTTTTTCCTACGGGCGTATTTTCTGCAAAAATGCGCTCGACTTTTTCGGTCGTGACGTTATCGTAACGGCGAAATTTGCTAGAAAATAAATACACCGTGATGCCGTCTGGGTCGAACTCTTCACATTTTTGGGCTAGGGCGAGTGTAGAATCTCGAACCGTTTCCCAGCGGCTTTTTCCGCCCGTTCGATCTGGTTCGGACATACTGCCACTTCGATCGATAATCAAAGTATAGTCGCGATTTTCTAACATAAAACCCCGTCAAACTGAGTTCGGTCGAAGGTATCGTAACATTTTGGCCGGAGTCGGGCTGTCAATTTTACGATATTTCTAGATCTTCAGGTTCGTTTAGGAATTGTAGCGATCGCAGTTCTGTTTGCCCACGAAATCTTCTCCCCGTTCGAGCGGTTCGTCAACGGCGGTACAGGATTGGGAATTTCCATGGCCGTGCGCTCGCAAAATCCCTCGAATCGTAGAATTTTGGATAGCGAGTCCTTTGTGCGCCACAAACGCCAAAATCCGCGATCGCGACAAACCCCAGACGCGGCGATGTAAAAAGACGTGGTAGATGGCCAACAAGGACGCCACGTCCTGCAATTCCACCCACGCTCCTCCCAACGCTTCGAGGCGTTCGAGTTCTCGCCGCGCCTTCCAGCGGTGGGGGATTTCGAGGTCGGGCGATCGCACCAGACAGCTACCGGTCAAGCCAAAGGTTTCGCGATCGCACAGTTTCCGCAACCGCGCCCCCACCGTCGCCCCGCGATCGCTCTGCACCACCGCCACGCCGATGGCCACTGGCGTTCCCTCCCTCAATCCCGATATCTTCAAATCGATCGCGCCGCGATTGAGAGATTTCGGCGCGACCTCCCGATCGACCGATCGCACCTCCACCTCTTCAACCGTCGTTCCGACGCAACTTTCGAGGGCGAAGGCCAGGGCTTTCACCACCAGTCGTTCGTCGAGCGTTTCCCGCGCGCGATCGACCTCCAAGGCGCGATCGTACGCCTGCGCCACCCGTTCGATGGGGTCGTTTTCCACCGGATGGAAATTCTCGCCACACCAGTCGATAACCTCTTGAAAATTCGAGTCTTCCCGCGCTAACGCCGTTAACTGCGCCCTGTCGAACGGATACAGCGGCGTCGGGGGAGTCAGTTGTCGCTCTCTGTAAAACTGTTGTAACCAAGCTCTCACCACCGCCGGAATCGTGGTCTCGTCCGGTTCGGACAAGCGCACCGGATCGGAGCGATCGCTGACGTGACGTACCATCGACCCCAACATCGGTTGCAGCGTCCGATACCAAGTATCCGGTATCATCGCACTCAACAGCACCGCCCCGTACCGACTTCGCAGCGATCGCACTGTTTGCGACAAGCGCACGATCGCCCCCACCGGAACGCGCACGTCCCACCGTTCCTCGAGATCGTCGTCCTCTTCCTCTTCGTCATCGAGATCGTCGAGGCGATCGAAGGCCACCAGCACCGGACGCCAATCTCCGACTAACTGTAAAATGTCCCGCAGCAACTCCAAGGCTCTCGATTCCCGAACCTCCGCCGCGTGACTCGGAAGTCCCAACTCGTCGAGTTTCCACGCCGCCAGCGATCGCCCCGCCAACCACTTTCGCGCGAAGGGCGCTTGCGACGGCGATAGCGTCCACAACATCGCCCTGACCACATCGGGATCGTCGATATCGGGTCGAACCTTAAAAAACGCCTCCGCCACGCGATCGATCCACAGGCGGTTGCGATCGTGCGGTTGCGTTTTCAACCGTTTCACCGCCATGTCCGGCGTCATCGTCTTGGCCGTCGCGTCGAGACCGCGAAACGCCTGGTTCGCCAAAAAACTCGCCAACTCTTGCCACTGCATGAATCCCGTCGCGCCCCGTTGCGTCAACCCGCGCACCACGGCCGATAGCAATCCCTGGCGGATCGCCGTCCCTTCCTGAAACTGCTGCGCGTCTACGTACACGAACGCACCGCGATCGGAGGCTTTCAACTGACGCCAAACCCGGCCGATCAGGTGAGTTTTGCCCGTTCCTTCCTCCCCCAACACCGCGAGCGTTTCGATGCGCTTTCCCCCTTCGACGGCTTCCAACGCCGCCGAAACAGCACGGGTCGCTTCTCGATGAACGCTTTCGCAGTCGGGTACTGCGCCACCCCAAACCTCGAGTTCCCCAAGTTCGGACAAACCCGAGAACGGATTGTGACGTTCGATAGCATAGTTGAGATCGGCGAGAGTACGGCGATCCAAAATTGGTAACGCCTCCACTAACGATCTATCGACTCGGAATCGACGGGAAAAAACTGCTTCGCTTCGTCACAATAGTGCCACGGAATGCCATCGGGATCTTTAGCTCGAACCCATTCGGCGAAATCTGGCTTGTGCTTGCGTTTGCCGATCGTACTCGGACTGACATCGAGCCGACGAGCCAGTTGCGCTTGAATCAGTGGCGCTGGCAAAGTCTCGGTCTCGGGTGCGATCGCCGCGCGATCGGGCGAGCGAGACGCCGTTGAATCGGGACAGAAGCAGTAACGAACATCTCCTCGTTCCGTTATTTCAAATCTAGCATCGAATTCCCGCGCTGTTTCGTCGAGTAGGGGTTTCACTTGAGACGGAGGGGACTGTACCTGTGCGGCAAACTCGTGCAGCGTAAAGGGTTGGCGGGTTTCGCGAATCTGTCGGTACAGCCGCTCTCGCAAATCGGCGGTTTGTTGTTGTCGGCGGTGGCGATCGCGCTGCCAGAACAGCAAGCCTCCCGTTCCCGCGATCGCTGCGAATCCCACGACGTTCACGGCCAGTAACATCGTCGTCAAGGTATCGAAAAACGCGCGAAAGAACGCAATGCCACCTTGTAAGATCGCTGGAACGACAAACAAAGCAGCGACGATCGCCCCGACCGTACGCCAATAGGTTTTCGGGGAAAATTCGACAGAATTACCGTTGCGGGTCATCGGTTCTGGGAGTTGAGGGACAGCTTCTCCCAAATTTTGACATATCGACGCCTGAAGACAGTCATCAGTCATCAGTGAGGAGAACGCATCATCGAGTCATCACATCATCCAGTTATCTCCCCTGTTTCCCTTTGCCTCTTTTCTTTGCATAATAGTTGCGCCCATTTTCGCTGTAATGTTTGCTTCTACAGTCGGAACAAATTACGAATAAAAACTCTAGAAACATCTTTCGATCGCTACTGTGTAATATCAACCGATTTACCGTGTCGTTGTCGCCATAGTCTCCGAACTTCCCAACTCCGACCTCAATTTTAACCGTTAAAATAGAAGACTCACCCCTTGTCAACACAGAGACTATGACCGTGAATACCCCCGTAGAATTTCAAGACGAATTTGATGTGGTCGTCGTGGGGGCAGGACACGCCGGATGTGACGCTGCCCTCGCCTCGGCGCGACTGGGTTGCCGTACCCTGTTGCTGACGCTGAACCTGGATAAAATCGCGTGGCAACCCTGCAACCCCGCTGTCGGCGCTCCGGCGAAGTCCCAGTTAGTCCACGAAGTCGATGCCCTCGGCGGCGAAATCGGCAAAATGGCCGATCGCACCTACCTACAAAAGCGCGTCCTCAACGCCTCGCGAGGACCGGCGGTGTGGGCGTTGCGGGCGCAAACAGACAAACGGGAGTATGCTGCCATCATGCGGCGCATCGTGGAAAACCAGGCAAACCTGTCGGTGCGCGAAGGCATGGTGACGGACATTGTTTTGGGGGAAAACGACGAAATTATCGGCGTTCAAACCTATTTCGGCGTCGCCTTCGAGTGCAAAACGGTTATCCTCACCACCGGAACCTTCCTCGGTGGCGTGATTTGGGTGGGGAACAAATCTATGCCAGCCGGACGCGCCGGAGAGTTCGCCGCCGTAGGACTGACGGAAACCCTGCAACAGATGGGGTTTGAAACCGATCGCCTGAAAACGGGAACCCCGGCGCGAGTAGACAAGCGATCGGTCGATTACAGCAAAATGGAACCGCAACCGCCAGACGAGGAAGTGCGCTGGTTCAGTTTCGACCCAGAAGCCTGGGTGGAACGGGAACAGATGAACTGTTACCTGACGCGGACGACGGCCCAAACTCACAAAATTATTCAAGATAACCTGCACCTGTCCCCAGTTTACGGCGGTTGGGTGGACGCGAAAGGCCCCCGTTACTGTCCCAGTATTGAGGACAAAATCGTTCGCTTCGCCGACAAACCCAGTCACCAAATTTTCATCGAACCCGAAGGTCGGGATTTCCCCGAACTCTACATTCAAGGGTTTTCCACGGGACTGCCGGAAAACCTGCAATTGCAGATGTTGCGGACGTTGCCGGGGATGGAAAACTGCGTGATGCTGCGTCCGGCGTATGCGGTGGAATACGATTACCTTCCAGCGACGCAGTGTTTCCCCACGATGATGACGAAAAAAGTCGAGGGTCTGTTCTGTGCTGGACAAATTAACGGCACGACGGGATACGAGGAAGCAGCGGCACAGGGTATCGTGGCGGGAATCAACGCAGCGCGATTCGTCCGGGGTCGAGAGATGCTGGTGTTCCCCCGCGAGGGAAGTTATATCGGCACGTTACTCGACGACCTCTGTACGAAGGAGTTGCGGGAACCCTATCGGATGTTAACGTCGCGATCGGAGTATCGGTTGGTGTTGCGATCGGACAATGCAGACCGCCGTTTGACGCCGTTAGGACGAGAAATCGGCCTGATCGACGATCGCCGTTGGAAACTGTTCGAGAGCAAGCAAGCCAACATTGCGGCGGAGAAGGAACGGTTGCACAAAACCCGCGTCAAGCAACACGACGAAGTCGGACAGCAGATTATCGACGCCACCCAACAGGGAATCAAGGGTTCGGTGACGCTGGCGGAGTTGTTGCGCCGTCCCAAGTTCCATTATGTGGATCTCGATCGCTTCGGGTTAGGAAATCCCGATCTCGCGTTAGCGGAACGAGAAGGCGCGGAAATCGACATTAAATATTCGGGATATCTGCAACGCCAGCAAAACCAAATCGACCAGATCGGTCGGGAAGCCAACCGTCCGCTTCCGGCGGATTTAGATTACGACGCCATCGAAACACTATCGAAGGAGTCGCGAGAGAAACTGTCTAAAGTTCGTCCGATGACTATCGGTCAAGCGTCGCGCATCGGTGGAGTGAATCCGGCGGACGTGAATGCGTTGTTGATTTACTTAGAAACCCGCCATCGCAAGCAAGCGGTGGGGGTTGGAAATTGACACTCCCACGAATAGAATTCGTGGGATTCTTGGCTCAACGATCTGGCTTACGCATTTGCCTCGGAAGCCAAATGCCCAGAGGCCAATATCACGCCGGCGCGTTCGCATCCCCCCAACCCCCCTTACTAAGGGGGGCTAAGGGGGGATGCCTGTTCCGGTATGCCCTACCGTACAGTGGAGTGCAAAAAATTGAGTCTCCGTGCTTGACGCTTGAAGTTTTTACCCACGCGAGCTATTTTCCGCGTGGAACCGCCAAACTTCAGTAATCATCGGTTCTCACCCTTCGGTGTCAGGTTTTTCGTGAGGTTAGCTACCTGTCCCTCAATCGGGATTGTAGCATCGAAGCTTAAAAGCTTTAACGCGTTCGTCCCACGCTTAAAAGACGTGGGCTTTGCTCCCTCTTCTGTAAATCTTAGGGGACGTGCTTTACAGTAACAGTGAGCAGTGTAACGCGAAGCAGTGTTTCAGTCACCAGTGAAGACCGGGAACGGGGAATAGGGAACGGGGAACAGGGAACAGTTAATAGTTTCTCCCCTTCTCCCCCTCTCCCTCTCTCCCCCTCTCCCCTCCTCTCCCTACCCGAAATGCAAACCCCCCTCAGCCTCAGCACCCTCGCCATCCGGCAACATATCGGAACCCTGGTTCTCACCGTGGCGGTTATCGTCTTGGGGTGGTTCGTCGTGGCGCGAATGCCCGTGGATTTGCTGCCCAGTATCACCTATCCTCGCATCGGTTTGCGGGTTGACGCGCCGGGAATCGTCCCCGAAGTCGCCGTCAACGACATTACCCGCCCCCTCGAAGAAGCCCTCGCCGCCACGGAAGGGGTGGTGCAGATTTTCTCGCAAACCCGAGAAGGGCGACTCAGTATCGACTTGTTCTTTCGTCCTGGCGACGATATCGATCGCGCCCTCAACGACGCCACCGCCGCCTTAAACCGCGCCCGCGATCGCCTTCCCGACAATTTGGAAACCCCCCGTCTGTTCAAATTCGACCCTTCCCAACTCCCGGTTTACGAAATCGCCTTAACCTCAACGGCGTTGCGTCCGGTGGATTTGCGGATTTTCGCCGATGAAGAACTCGCCCGAGAACTGACGCGGGTTCCCGGCGTCGCCAACGTGGACGTATCCGGGGGCGTGCGGGAAGAAGTGCGGGTGAACCTGGATTTAGAACGGTTGCAAGCGGTGGGGCTGAACATCTCCGATGTGGGGGACGCCCTGCGGGAACGCAACCAAGACACCTCTGGCGGCTTGATTCGCGGCGGCGAGTCCGAAGCCTTAACTCGCGTGGCGGGACGGTTTCAGGAGGCTGGAGAAATTCGGCGAGTTGCCCTCGACGACGGCGATCGCAACGAGACCCGGTCTACAGGTAAACTCTACGTGGAAAACGTCGCCCAAGTGGTGGACGGAACGGAAGAACAACGCATTTTCGTCACCCTCAACGGACAACCCGCCGTCAAAGTCAGCGTTCAGAAACAACCGGATGCCAATACGGTGGAAGTCGTCGAGGGCGTCGTCGCCAAACTCGAGGCGTTGCGGGCGTCGGGGCTGATTGCGGAGGATATGCAGTTAGAAACCACCCTGGACGAATCGCGATTTATTCAAAATTCCATTCGCAACGTGGTGACGGCGGGATTGTCGGGTTCGGGATTGGCGGCGATCGCCGTTTTACTGTTTTTGGGTTCCCTCCGTCAAACCCTCATCGTCGTCTTGGCGATTCCCCTGGCAACGCTGACGGCGACGATTTTAATGGGATCGTTCGGACTGTCGCTGAACGTCTTCAGTTTGGGCGGTTTGGCGTTGGGGGTGGGAATTGTCGTAGACAACGCGATCGTCATGTTGGAGAACATCGCCCAGGGCGTCGAAACCGCTGAGGTGGCGTCGTCGGGAACGCCTCAAACACAGAGTCGAAAGCAACAGTTCGCCCGACGAGTGCGAGAACAAGCGGAAACCTCCGCCCGCGAGTTGGAATCGGCGTTGTTAGCCTCCACGAGTACCAACTTGGTGGCGGTGTTGCCGTTTTTGATGTTGGGGGGCTTTATCTCCCTGTTGTTCAACGAACTGATTTTGACGATTAGCTTCGCCGTCGCCGCATCGATGGCGATCGCTCTCACGGTGGTTCCCGCCTTAGCTGCTCGATTGCTCGCCATTCCGGTATCGAGTCGTTTTGACCGTTTTCCACCAATTTGGCTGTTCGGACGCTTCGTGCGCTTTCTCACTGCCCTCTATCGGCAAATTTTGGCGGGGGTGTTGCGGCTTCGCTTGCTGACGATCGCCCTCGCCGTCATCGTCCTCGGCGGAAGTAGCATTTGGATGGCGGCGCGACTGCCCCAGGAGATTCTACCCCGCATCGACACGGGACAAGCGCGACTGGTGGCGCAGTTTCCCCCCGGTACGCCGTTGCCAGACAACCGCCGGGTGATGTCTGCGATCGACGAGATTCTTTTGGCGCAACCCGAAACCCAATACGCCTTTAGTACCGCTGGGGGCTTTCTCTTCGGCAGTTCCACCAGTGCCAACGCCCTGCGAGCCTCGAGTACCATTGCGTTATTACCCGGAAGTAACGTTTCGGGGTATGTCGATCGCGTCAACCAGCAGATTCAGCAAGATATTCCGTTAGTGGATACCTCGATCCGAATGCGTCCGGAATCCGTGCGGGGCTTAATTCTCAGCAACTCTCCCACCCGCGACGACATCGACGTGATGTTACAGGGGACCGATACGGAGAAATTAGACGAAGCGGGGCGCATGGTGTTGCAAGCCTTGGAAGAACGGGCCACCCTCGCCCGCTATCAACCCGACGCCGCCGAACCGCAACCGGAAGTTCAAATTCGTCCGGATTGGGAACGGGTGGCGGATTTGGGGCTATCTGCGCGAGCGATCGGGGATACGGTACAGACGGCGTTAGACGGAACGGTGGTGACGCAACTGCAACGGGACGATCGCCTGGTAGACGTGCGGTTGCGCTTGCCCGTCGGTACGGTACAACAAAAAAGTCGGTTGCGATCGATCCCCTTATTTAGCGACGGGAACGAACTCGTCCGTTTGGGAGACGTTGCCAACATCGAACCTGGCATCGCCCCCGGAGAAATTCAACGAATCAACCAACGTCAAATCGTCTTAATTGAAGGCAGTTTGGTAGAAGGCGCGAGTTTGAGTGCCGCCCTCGAAGAAGTGGATACCATTTTGGCTGAGTTGCAATTTCCTGAAGGGGTGACGCGGATTCCCAGTTCCGTCGCGGAAACCAACGAACAGTTACAGCGATCGCTGCAAATTCTCGGCGGTTTAGCCACGTTTTTGGTATTCGTGGTGATGGCCGTTCAATACAACTCGCTTCTCGATCCGTTGGCGATTATTTTGACCGTTCCCTTAGCCTTAGCCGGGGGAATTTTGGGGCTGTACGTCACGAATACCGCCGTCGGTGCCACGGCAATTGTGGGAGCAGTTTTACTCGTAGGAATTGTGGTAAACAACGCTATTTTATTAGTGGAGTTAGCCAACCAAATTCGCGAGAAAAAGCGGTTGACTCCCTACGAAGCCATGTTAGAAGCCGCTCCGCAACGGTTGCGTCCGATTTTGATGACGACGGTAACGACGGTGTTGGGGCTGTTACCGTTGGCGTTAGGAGTTGGAGAAGGTTCGGAGTTTTTACAACCGTTAGGAATTGTGGTATTTTCAGGATTGTCACTGGCAACGTTTTTAACTTTATTTATCGTTCCCTGTTTTTATACGTTGTTGCATCGTTCCCAACGTCCGCGAAAACCCAATTTTCCCCGTCGAACCTGGGATACTTCGAGAGTTGAGGAAGCGATTTCTAGTGGAACGCGAGATTAAGCTTTGGGTTGTGAATAGAATCGAGGCGATCGCGAGGTTTGATGTAGAACGTGGGAGAAGATATGGCGTTAGATGTCGTCATCTCAGAGTTTGTGATCTTGCTTAACGGCATTTTGACAAGTTTTTGTCAGTTGTTAGCGTTGTTTGTAATTGCCATTGGGGTTACGAGAGCGTTAGTTATTTTCCTCAAAGATGCCTTGTTTAGTCCTCAAACCTCCGATGCGTTTCAACGTAGCCGTTTGGTGATGGGATATTCGTTTTCCTTGGCGTTGAGTTTTTTGATTGGAGCGACGATTTTGAAGACAATGATTTCGAGTCGTTGGGATGACATTGCTCGCTTGGCGACGATTATCGCCGTTCGTACTGTACTCAACTATCTTTTATTACAGGCGATCGATCGATCTAAGTCTGATGTCAGCGCGTCGGCGGCGCAGTCGTAGACAATTCTCAGTTTTTCGATTCGTAAAACTCGAGATTCGTTGTATCTTGTATAGCCGCTATCCCCGCCAAGAGACGAAATCTCCGTCTCTGGCGGTTAAAAACATTAGGTTGAAGAGTTGAATTAGGCGATCGCTCGATTTTCAGCGATCTCCAGAATCGCGATCGCTACCATTTTTTGTAGGGCAAGAACTTTCCGCACATGACAATCTGCACGCGATCGCCTTTGGGATCTTCGACTTTTTCAACTTCTACAGAAAAGTCGATAGCGCTCATAATGCCATCGCCGAACTTTTCGTGAACCACGCTCTTAATTGGCATTCCGTAAACCTGCATAATTTCGTAAAATCGATAAATTAGCGGATCGGTGGGAATCACGGGGTCTAAAGAACCTTTGACGGGGCATTCCGTTAAGATTTCTGCCTCCTCTGCACCTAAGCCCAAGGCTTCGACAAGTTTCTGAGCTTCCTCTGGCGAAGCACTAGCTTGGCGATAAACCACCGCAGCAATCCAGACTTCATCTCGCCCAATTGTAGATTCTAGATCGGCAAAAGTTAGACCTTTTGCTTTTTTTGCAGCTAGAATTTTTTCGGTAATTTCCGGAAGTTTCACGAGTGTTTTAGGAAGAACATCGAGGCTTATCGTATCACAAAGATTTTTGGTTCGTGCAAGCCATTTTGTTTTTTTGAAGGCTTTACAAAAAAATGTTTTTTTTAGAAATTTAGTCAGAATATCCCGTTCGTTCGTAACTAATTTGTATGGAATGTTACAAAATTATCTCGATTGTCAAATAGAGACTCGGGCGATCGCCTGCAAATCCAGACCCACTGGCAATTTGAGCGACGATCGCTGCCATATCAATTCCAGTCAAATGCACTTTTGGAAAAATTTCTATGCGTTTTTCGCATAGCTTTATAAAAAACAGTATTTATTTACACAAATCTATAAAACTTCATCTTTTAGGATGCGATCGACCTCGTTTGCAAGCTGTCGCAACAGCAAACCGCGCGTTTTCGATCGCGGTGTTTTTGCCGTGGCTGTCTTGCATTTACTGCTATCCCAAAACACCAAATCAATGTCGTTAACTCGTATAAAAAAGCAGGTTGCAGTGACTTTAAGTCCAAACCTCAACATTAGCTGCGCTCCATAGGCTGACTTTTGAACGCAAGTTTTGCGAGAAAACTGCCTCCAGTTTTCAAAAACAACGAGGAATTCGATCGACCCTAAGCCCCGTCACCGTGGCGAAACCGTGCTGAAACAATTAACCGAGTCAACCGTTTCCCCCCAACAGCGATCGCCTTACAAATTTCTGAATTAAACCCTTAGAATCGCACTTCTCTAGTGCCAAAACGCTCGTACCACTGATTCACTTTCAAATTCAAATTCAAACGGGAGACAAACGCTCGTGGATTACAACGCCCCCCCCGAACTCGTCGCAGCGGCCGTCAAGGCTGGCGAAAACAAAGCTCGCCTTTCTGTGAAAAACCTCTTGATGCGCGGCTTTTACTCCGGCACGATTTTGGGAATCGGCATCACTCTGGCCGTCACGACGATGGTGCAAACCCAAATCCCCGTTCTCGGGGCAATCATCTTTCCGTGGGCATTTTGCAGCATCGTCATTTTTGGCATGGAACTGGTAACAGGGAACTTCGCCCTCATGACCACCGCCATGCTAGCTCGTCGTACCAACCTGACGCGCAGCGTTCGCAACTGGCTGTGGGTTTACTTGGGTAACTTCCTCGGTTGTGCCTTCGCCGCATTCCTAATTAGCTTCTCCCTCAGCAACGGCGGAACCCTCGCCGAACCCAACGCCGTCGCCGAAAAGCTCATGGCGATCGCGATCGCCAAATCCGTCGCCGTCCGCGAAATGGGCGCACCGGGCTTTATGCTTTTCATCGTGCGCGGTATCCTCTGCAACTTACTGGTTTGCGTCGCCGTCCTGTTGGGAATTGCCAGTAAATCCGTCCCCGGTAAAATCCTGGGTTGCTGGTTCCCCATTGCCACCTTCGTCGCCCTCGGCTTAGAGCACATCGTCGTAAATATGTACTTCCTCAACGTTGGTGTTATGCTCGGCGCACCGATTTCTGCGATCGATATGGTGTTCTGGGATTATCTCCCCGTCACCATTGGCAACCTCATCGGCGGCGGCTTGTTCGTTGGTTGTCTGTTCTACGCAACCCACAACCAACAAATCCCCCTGCGTCCTACGGGATTAGACAACGTTCGCGAAGAACGTTCGCCTATGGTTCGGTAAGAAGAATTGGTCGGCGGCTCAAGCCGCCGTATCGATTTTTATCCTTACTCGGATTTGGAATTTCAAGAGTCGTCGTGAGTTCGGCGAATCAATGATCCACAAATTCTCGATCGCGGCGGACGATTTCTAGCAGCAGTGTTTTGAGGAGCGATCGCCTGCGATCGAGTGTAGACAGGGTAATTACTGAAAATAGGGTTTAAGTTGGCAGTTTTCCAAAAATCGCGGCGGCGTTCGAGACGGTTAACGTCACGAGCGTTTCATTGTCGTAATGGAACTCTATTTTCTACTTTCGCCAAAAGTTATACCAGAAGTACGATCGTTTCCCTGAAATGGAGAAATTTTAGCTAAAACTTCCTTCTCTTTGTACAGAGCTTGGTAAAGTTCCCATGCTTGTTGTAAGTTCAACCAAAACTCAGCACTGTTACCCAAAAAGGTAGACAGTCGAAGTGCTGTACTGGGGGTAATGCCACGCTTACCGTTAACCAGCTCGTTTATGCGTTGATAGGGAACGTGAATCGCGTCAGCTAGTTCGCGTTGTGACAGTCCGAGAGGTTCTAGAAATTCGGTGAGTAAAATTTCTCCAGGGTGAGAAGGGGCGCGTTTTTTGGGAATTCTCATGGTTTGAATGCGATCGTTAAATTAAAGCGTTTTGAAGTTTCCCGACAATATCTTTTTTAGCTTGCACTAACTCTATTGTTCTCTATTCTAAATCCCCATACTCTTTCGCGAAGTGTTCCCGTAAGAGAGCGTGAACGAAGCGATAGCCGCCACCAACACGCTGGAGAAAACCCTGTTCGGTGCAGTAGTGAAGGAATTTGCTATAGTTCCAAGGGCTATAGCCGAAAATCCAAAAGGTAATGCGGAGGGCAAGGTGTTGAATTACACTCAATAAACCTCCAGCAAAAGCACCATACAAAATACTCAAGAAAATACCTTGATAAATAATAGTAAAAAATTCTGTATAATTATTTTTATCATTGGTATTTAATGAAACCAAAATGCTTATAAGAAGAAAAATTATACTAAAAATACAAGAATTTAATATTGCCTGACGAACACCTTGATTATCATGTTTTTTGGTGTTTATTTTTGTCATAAAAAAATACGCTACGCCCATCAAAAAAACAAAAATGGATTGAAAGACTACATAAAAAAAAGGCAAGAAACCAAAAATATAGCTAAAAATATAGCCAATTCCAAAACTATAAGTCACGCCTTTTAGAGTAAAAAACAAAAGTCTTTTTTTAGATTTGTCGAAGTTTACTAATAAGCTGAATTCAACCATATTTGTAGTATTTATATATCCAAATTCATCAAATAACTTAACAAAATATACGTAAAGCAACCCCAAACAGATTCCTGTCAAACCGCCAAAAATGTTTCCTTCAATAGTCCATGACAACCCACCTAAAAATAGGCATATAAATAGTGTAGACAACAAACCGTAAGCGAATCTTTGCGGTTTTAAATCTAAAAAATAAGGCTGTATTGCTTCAATCCAAAAATCTGTTTTGTACATCCAAACAAACTGTGAAGCTAACCAACCTAGCCAATATTTAGTTTTTGCATCTTGCTCATAAGGCTTTCGACCCTGTTTCGTCGCCGGTAAATTTGCTCCACCCCGATACGGCCGTTGCAACCTCGCTTCAATATACGCCTCGAATAAAATTCGCCGCCGCTCTGTTATACTTTCCTGCTGCGTCCACAATTCCACAGGTAAGTTATCGCTAGACAACACCAACAGCGTCAGCAACAACGGAGATCGAGCCAATCCCGCATCTGCATCCATCACGTCTGCGTTGTCCCGAACGGCATCCCAGAGCCAATCACACTTGGCGCGACGCAAGTAGGTTTCAATTTGTCTGTCCGTCAACGGCTGTAAAATAACAGCCCCACTTAAACCCAATTTCGTCTCGTAAAGCTGATATTCCTCCAAACGAGAACACACCACCAACGGCGTACCGCTCCAAGTCGGTAAAAACTCGTTGAGCGCCTGCACGCAAGTTTCCTGACGCTGGGACATCAACTCGTCTAAACCGTCGAGGAGCGGTAAAATTCGCCCCTCTTCAATCCATTTTTCGGTGATATCTTTCCGCACCCCGTATTTCAGCTTCAAATCGGACACCATCCAACTGGGGATGTCTCGAAACTCCGACTTCCACGCCGACAGGTTGAGCAACACGGGAACGGGATAAGCGGCGTTTTCCTGTCCTCGTTTGACTAATTCCTCCGCCAGTTGCAACAGCATCGTGGTTTTTCCCGAACCCGGCGCACCCAGGACGAGCAAACGTCCGCCGATTTCCGCTCTGTCGAAGATATCGACGATGTGGGTTCCCTCGGGACATCGTTGGCTCGACGCATTCCCGAGTTTTACGTCCAGGCTCCAAGGGGGTACAACTTGGGTGGAATCTTCGGTTTTGTCGAGTTCCACGTAAACGCGCTGGTGGAGGGATTGCGCCAACCGTCCCGCCACTTCGTTTTTTACGGCGTCGAGTAGTTTGGTTTCAGTTCGGTCGCGCGATTCGGGGGGTGCGAAGTGCTGCACCACCTGCGCGATATCGACCTTCGTGCTGTCGTTGGCGTTGATGCCTTGCTGTTTGCGATCGCCCGTCATCGCCGTTCTAGCTGAAATTTTGCTCGATTTTTTGGTTGAAGTTCGCCGTGGCGCTGTCGTTTATCACGATACCTTGTTGCTTGCGGCGATCGATCTTAATTTCAATAGGCGGAAGTTGCGCCTCGACTTCCTCCACAACCGCCGCCATTTCAGGATCTTCGACTTCCACTTCTACCATTTCCGCCAACAGTTCCGGATTGTCGAAGGGGTTTGCTTCCGCCGGAAGCCGCTTCTGTACGCGATCGCCGAACTGACTCACGCGATCGCGCAACTGCGTCGAGAGTTTTGTGGCGGCAGACTTGACGGGAGGCAACGCCGCCGCCAGCATATCTTTAGTCACCGTCTCGCTGGTAGTTTCAGCGGCTTTTTTCAACATCACCGCCGCGATCGCCACCAGTCCCCATTCGATCGGTTCCATCGGCTCTCTCTCGCACTTACAGCACTTTAGCCCCAGCATAACCGCCGACACTGAGAAACTGGCGAACCTCCCACCCTACCTGATTTCCGTCTGACATCGAGCGAAATTCCCTTGACAGTGCGTCAGTCAGAGAGAATTTCCCAGTTAAGATCGCCGGGCAGCATCGACACGAGTACAATAGCGATCGACCAGGATGTCGATTCCCGTAATCGCCGTTCCCACCACCACCGCATCAGCACCGATCGCGATCGCCCGTTCGGCCATGTCTGGCGAGGCAATCCCCCCTTCACACACCAGGAGTCCATCGAGCCGCCGCACCATCTCTGCTAACAACTCGAAGCCGGGAGGTTTCAAGTGTTGCGTCTGCGGTGTATACCCGTACAGCGTTGTTCCGATAATATCGACTCCCGCCTCTGCTGCCGCGATCGCGGCCGCGATCGAATCGATATCTGCCATCACCCGCTTCCCCAACTCCTCCCGTACCCGTTTCGCGATGTCCGAAAACCCTTCTCCCCCCGGACGCGGGCGCAACGTGGCATCGATGGCAATAATATCGGCTCCCGCTTCAGCCACCGATCGCGCGTGGTGAAACTGCGGCGTAATATAAACTTCGGAATCGGGAAGTACTTGTTTCCACAAGCCAATTATCGGCGTGTCGGGGAGGCGATCGCGTACGGCTCGGATATGTTCCGGGGAGTCGATGCGAACCGTCACCGCCCCGCGCAACACCGACGCCTGCGCCATCGCTGCAATAACGTAAGCATCGTGAAGCGGAGAGTCCGCCGGAGCTTGACAGGAGACGATCGTACCGCGAAGTCGAGAATCGAGCATAGCCAGGTGTCCGGTGACGTGACGGAGAACGCCCTCTATTGTCTCAAAAAGTCGCGATCGCCCCTCTGCAATTCCCACGATCGCCGCAATTGGAAAAAATAGGGAAAATAGAGGATAGGTCTTTTTCCGTTCGCATATTGTTTAGGAGACCCAATAATATGAGCAACACGAGTAATTTCAGAGAAGCTTGGATGCAGGCTCGCGGAAACGCGATCGTCGGTCCGAACGTCGTCGCCAACGCCCTCCCCTTCCTCGGAGGCGGGTTAGTGCTGACGGCGGCGGGAACCTACGGCGGACTCGCCGTTTTGAGCAGCAATCCCGGCATTTTCATGCCCACCTTCTGGGTGGCGTTGATTGCTGAAATCGTCCTGTTCTTCGTCGTGCGTGGCATTGCCGAAAAAGCAAACAACAGCGTCGCTTTACCGCTGCTGGCCACCTACAGCCTGCTGTCTGGCTACACTCTCAGCGGTTTGGTAGCCTTGGCTCTGGCCACTCCTGGCGTCGGCATTACGGGCATCGGGATCGCGGCTTTAGGATGCGGTGTTACCTTCATCGCCGCCCGTCAAATCGGGTCGAACCTGTCTGAAGAAGACGGGATGGCACTGACGAAAACCATTCAACTCGGTGTCATCGCCCTGTTAGTGGTGTTAGTCGGACAACTCCTGTTTTCCCTGTTTGGCGTGTTCACCCCCACCTGGCTCGAAGTCGGGATTTCTGGCTTCGGCACCTTACTGTTTGTCGGCGTGGCGGTGGTGGACTTCTTCGTACTGCCTCGTACCTACCGTAACGAACAGTATCTCTCGGCAGCCCTGTCGATGTATCTGACGTACATCAACCTGTTTATTTTCATCTTGCGGCTGCTAATCGCGCTCAACAGCCGCGACTAGGTGGCTGACCGTCACCCGTTCGGGACTTGACGGGTAAAACGACACAAACCCCGACCTCCAGTATCTCGTCGATATTGGGGGTCTTTATTTACTGTAAAGCGCGACGACCGTTTTCCGGTCACGTTCTCACCATGTCATCACAAATTGCAAAACGCCGATCGATTGTCTACCGAAAGAAGGATGTAAACAGCCGTGCTTTTTTCTGCAATGGAAATAGATATAAACAAATTCGAGGTGTTTACTTTTATGACGATTTCGATCGCTTCCTTTATTCAATCTGAGCTAGAGGATTTAACTCAAATCGATCGCGATCCCTGTGTATCTCTCTATATGCCGACACACCCGGCAGGAGTGCCATCGGTACGAGAAGATCCGGTACGTTTAAAAAACCTCGTCAGCGGAGCGGAGCGACAACTCCAAGAACGAGGTTTACCGAGATCGGCGATCGACAACATCCTGAAACCTGCCCGACAACTCATCCAACCGGAAAATCGGAATTTTTGGCAATCCCAAAATCAAGGACTGGCCTTGTTTTTGACTGAAGGAACGTCCTACCACTATCGCCTTCCCCAGAACTTCGAGCCGTTGGCGGTCGTCGGAAATCGTTTCTACCTCAAGCCTCTGTTCGGTCTGTTGTCCGAGGACGGACATTTTTACATTTTGGCCTTGAGTCTCAACGGCGTCCGCCTATGTCGGGCGACTCGCTACCATATTGAAGAACTCAGCTTCGATCGCGCTCCCCAAGGTTTGGCTGAGGCTCTGCAATACGACGATCCCGAAAAACAGGTACAGATCTATACGGGCGGTTCGAGTACCACTGTGCGCTACGGACAAGGGGTAGCTGCGAGCGATCGCAAAGAGACGATTCACCGGTATTTCCAACAGGTCGATCGCGCGGTTTGCGAGACACTGGGACACTCGAACCGTCCTCTCGTCTTAGCAGGTGTCGATTACCTACTACCGATTTATCGAGAGGTCAACAGCTACCCGACCCTTCTCGAAAAAGGCATTGAAGGAAATCCAGACGACTGTAAACTAGAAACCCTGCTTCGCGAAGCGTGGCACGTTGTCGAACCCTATTTCAAACGACAACAACAGCAAGCGCGAGAGCAATTTCACGAACTCGTGGGAACGGGACAAGCCACCGATCGCCTCGAGGAAATCGTTCCGGCGGCCTGCTACGGTCAAGTCGATACCCTCTTTATCGCCGAAGGCGTCCGACGCTGGGGTCGGTTCGACCCACAAACGCGCCGCGTCGAAATGGAATCGTCTGACTCGACCAACGCCGAAGACTTGTTAGAGTTAGCCGCTCGTCAAACCTTGTTGCAAAACGGAACCGTGTATTTGGTCGAACCGAAACAGGTTCCCAGCGAAGAAACTTCGGTAGCAGCCGTGTTTCGATATCCCGTTCCGGCCGGTCAGCCCGAACGTCCCGCGTAACGTTCGATCGCGATCGCGATTTCGATGGGATCGCGATCGTGACGTTTTTGAGGAGGGAAACAACCATGCGGAAAATTCAAAAACTCAAAACCCCTCGTCTACAAACTAACGACGAACAATGGTGGCGTCAGCCTGTTATCCACCGCCGAGCTTGGACTTGGGAAGACTCCAACAATCTTTCCCATAACGGCCAGTGGTGGCAGCACGCTGTCATCTATCAAATTTCACCCTTGAGTTTCTTCGACTCCAGCGGCAACGGTATGGGCGATCTCCAGGGCATCATTCATAAAATGGACTATATCGCCTCCCTCGGCGTCGATGCCATTTGGCTTTGTCCGGTATTCGAGGCGTCGATGGACGATTTCGGCTACGCCGTCACGGATATGCTCGATATCGATCCGTTATTCGGCGATTTAGGAGATTTCGATCGCCTGCTCGACATCGCCCACTCGTTTGGCTTGAAAGTTCTCATCGATCAGGTTTGGAACCACACCTCCGACCAACATCCTTGGTTCGTCGAAAGTCGTAAGAGTCGCGATAACGATAAAGCCGATTGGTACGTTTGGGCAGATCCGAAACCGGACGGACATTCGCCGCCGAACAATTGGGTTTCGGCGTTTATGGGAAAAAGTGCGTGGGAGTGGGACAACTACCGCCAACAGTATTATTTTTATAATTTTTTGCCCAGTCAACCGGAGTTGAACTGGCACAATCGGGACGTAATCGATGCCGTGTTGAGTCGCGCTCAATTTTGGCTCGATCGCGGCGTGGACGGGTTCCGTATGGATGCGGTCAATTTTTACGTCCACGATCGCCAACTGCGAGACAACCCGAAACGCTCTGAGAAAGTCCCGCTTCCCGACGGTATCGCCCCAGACAATCCCATGGTGGACTATCTGTTTCGCTATAACTTTTGCCGTCCGGAGAATTTCAAAGCTCTCAAACCCATTCGCGAACTGGTCGATCGCTATCGCGGTGTCGTGACGTTAGGCGAGGTGACGCTGTGCGAAGATTCCATCGACCTCTCGAGTCAGTACGTCAAGGGAGACGATCGCCTCCATCTGGTGTACAACAGCGCCTTGCTGCAAGACGAACCGATGACAGCGAAGATGATGCGTCGCATTCTCAAACGCATTCAAATTCACTTTCCTGAAGGCGGACAATGTTGGATCGTCGGAAACCACGATTACGGACGCCTGCGATCGCAATGGACGGAAACGACCGTTAAAGGACAACCCTACCCCGAAGAGTTCTATCACATGATGGCGGCGTTGCTGTTGTCTTTGCCCGGAGCGTTTTGTCTCTATCAAGGGGACGAGTTGGGACTGCCCGAAGCTAAAATTCCCAAAGACATTCCCGAGGACAAAATTCGCGATCCCTTTGGTAAGGCACTGTACCCCAAAGTACCGGGTCGAGACGGGTCTCGCACGCCCATGCCTTGGGATTCGCGGCAAAAACACGCTGGGTTTACCACCGCTGAAGAACCGTGGCTTCCGATTCCCAAAAACCATCTCAGCCGCTCCGTCGACCGACAGAACAGCGATCCCGAATCCTTGCTCAATACCTGGCGGCGGTTGCTGCATTGGCGTCGCAGCCAACCTGCGTTGATTGCGGGAGATTTTCAACTGTTGGAAACCGACCCGCGAGTTCTCGGCTTTGTGCGCGAATATGCCGAACAGCGGCTGTTGTGTCTGTTCAACATTAGCGACGAATCGGTACGGTACGATCTGACGGAAAACGCCGAATGCGAGTCGGTGTTCGGTACCGAATGCGACGTACTTTCGCCCGACAGCATCGCAGAACCTTCTCGAGGCAACGCGATCGTCCTGCGCTCCTACAGTTGTTTTTTCGCCAACTTGCTCAGTTCCGAAAATCTCGAGGCGGAACTCGCGGTTTCAGAGGAGACGACCTCGGAAGATCGTGAGGACAAGAACTCCCTAACCACCTCAGCCAACGGGCGAAACTCCCCGTCTACGGCGTAGTTCATCGCCTGAATGTCGGATTCGCTAATTTGTCCGGCTAACTGTGCGATCGCCTCCCTCACTTCGGGATATCGTTCTAAGGTCTCCCGCGAAAACACCGGAACTGCTTCGTAAGGCGGAAAATACTGTTTGTCGTCTTCTAAAACTACTAAATCTAACTTTCCCAGCAAGCCGTCCGTGGAATTGGCCGCCACCACATCGACTTGATGGTGGACGAGGGCGCGATACATCAACCCCAGTTCCATGATGTCGGGCGATCGCGCGAAGTCGAGGTCGTAAGTTCTTGCTAAACCCGGATATCCGTCGTCTCGCTCGATAAACTCGTACCCGAATCCCGGTCGCCACTCGTCCGCCTGTCGTTTCAAATCTGAGAGCTGCTGCAACTTGTAGCGTCGCGCGTCCTCCCCGCGCACCACGATCGCGAAGGTGTTCTCAAAGCCCAGACTGGGCATCACTACTAGATCGAACTGTTCTTTATAAGCTTTTCTAACTTCTCGTTCGACCGTTTCAGCATCGGCGATGGGGTCGCGGTTCAAAATCCCCGCAAACGCCGTTCCGGTATATTCCACGTAACCGTCGATCTGTCCAGATTTCACTGCCTCGTGACAGATAAACGTTCCCCCGAGGTTAAACTGTCGCGCTACAGTTAGATTTGTATTGTTTTCGATTTGCTGTGCCAGGAGTTCCCCGAGAACGACCTGTTCGGTGAAGTTTTTCGAGCCGATGGCGATATCTCCCGAGGCGGGGGACGTGGAATCCGAAGGCGAATAGAGTGCGATCGCCCCCAACAGACCCACCAACACCAACAGTGCCACACTACGAGGCGTCGAGCTTTTGCGCCACCCTCCACCTTGACGGAGGACTTTCTCAACCTGTCCGATGGCGAAATCTGCCAGCAGAGCCATAATCGCCGCTGGAACCGCCCCCGCCAAAATCAACGAATTGTTCACCGTGGCGATGCCGCGAAAGATAAACACGCCCAAACCGCCCGCCCCGATCGCCGAAGCAATAGTAGCCACGCCAACGCTCGTCACCGTCGCCACCCGTACCCCAGCGATAATCACGCCCATCGCCAGGGGAAATTCCACTTTCGACAGCAATTGGCGATCGGTCATTCCCATACCGCGCCCCGCCTCTACGATCGCCGGATCGACGCTGCGAATTCCAGCATAGGTATTGCGGACGAGGGGCAGCAGCGCGTACAAAAACAGGGCGACGATCGCGGGAATTTTACCGATTCCACCGAGTAAGGGAACGGAGATGAGAAAGCCAAAAATCGCCAAACTGGGGATCGTCTGTACGGCGTTGGCGAAGCCGATAACCGGCGGTGCGAGTTGAGGGCGTCGCGTCACCAGCAACCCCGCCGGAATACCGATACAGAGTGCGATCGCCACCGAAAGCGCCACCAGCAGCAAATGCTCTCCCGTTCGCAACCAAATTTCGGAACCATACTGAAGCATAATTGACAATTGATAAGGAAACAGGGCATCGGGAATAGGAAACAGGAAACAGGAAACAGGAAACAAGGAATAGTTTCTCCCCCTCTCCCTCTCTCCCCCTCTCCCTCTCTCCCCCTCTCCCCTGCCCCGAACGTGGCACTATTAAAATAATGCTGGCAATTCCCAACACTGTCGATGGACAACGATCCGATTTACGATCGCGTGCCGCGAGTTCCCCTGTGGCGTCGAGGTTGCGCCTTTGCGCTCGATAGCGCGATCGCCTGGTTTCTCTGCGCGATGCTCGGCGGCCCCAATGGTTTCGCGCAGTTTGTCAGTTTTGCCCTGGCCTGGCTCGCGATGCGCGTGGTGGTGGCATCCTCCAACTACGGACAGAGTCCCGGTCGCTGGGCGTTCGATATGCGCGTGGTCGACAACCGCTACAAGCGCACCCCCGGTCTCGTAGAACTCGCCAAACGAGAAGGAATGGCGGGACTGTTTGCGTTTTGGGCGATTTCGGGCTTTTTTAGCTTAGCGTCGCGCAATGCCTTTTATCTGTTGGGACTGGTTCCCCTCAGTATCGATCTCGGTATTGCCTGGTTCGATCCCCTCGATCCCTCCGCCTTACACGATCGCATCGCCAATACTCGCGTCGTCGCCACCCGACGGGGCTACTCCTTGGACGTAAAAGCCAAAAAATGGGTTGCCCTAATCCGGCAAAATATGAAACAATAGACGATCGCGTCTGAATTTGTTCACAGAAGAAACACGAGACGATTATGGCTAAGGGCGTCCGCATTGTCGTGACCCTCGAATGTACCGAGTGTCGTACCAATACCAACAAGCGATCGAAGGGCGTGTCTCGCTACACGACCCAGAAAAACCGTCGCAACACCACGGGGCGCATGGAACTGAAGAAGTTCTGCCCCCACTGCAACACGCACACGGTTCACAAAGAAACCAAATAGTGTCAATTTCATAGTCCCGAGACGCTTTCAACGCCTCTCGGCTGCTAAACCCCAACCTTCAATTGTTTAGGAGTAAAGCATTCCATGGCTACGTTTTACCGTCGTCGCGTATCTCCCATCAAACCGGGAGATCCCATCGACTACAAAGATGTCGATCTGCTCAGAAAATTTATCACCGAACGGGGAAAAATCCTGCCTCGCCGCATTACAGGTTTGACGGCTCGCCAACAGCGCGACCTGACCAAAGCCATCAAACGCGCTAGAATAGTGGCACTGTTGCCGTTCTTGAATAAAGAAGGGTAATGTTTTTTTGTCGTGCGTTAGCTGTCGGTACGAGATCGACGGCTAGCGGCGGGATAACGACGCAAACGTGGAATTGGTAGGCTGGTGGAGAAGGGAAATCTCGTAGAATTTCGACTGCACGGCGAGCGCCGCCTCGGGGTGCTAGACCGTCCAGAAGGCAAGAAAAACTGGGTGGCATTCGACGATCGAGGCCAGTCTCGGAGTCTATCACCCAAACAAATTACGTTTCACCTCAACAGTCAAGTCTTTAGCCCTTCAGAGTTAGAGCCGCTACTCGAGGAAGCACAGACTTACTTCGATCCCTCGAGTTTGGAAGTCGCGTGGGAGTTTCTCTCCGAAGATGGAGAGTCGATCGACCCCAGCGGACTCGCGCAACTGCTCTTTAACGACGAGACTCCGGCTCAACAGTACGCCGCCCACTGTTTGCTGTCGGACGATAAAATTTATTTCAAACAAAAAGGCGATCGCTACGAGCCAAGACCCGCTTCGCAAGTGGCCGATCTCAAACACCAAATCGAGGCAGAAGCCCAACGCCAGCAAGAGTGGCAAGACTTTCTCGATCGCGTTAACCAAGCCCTGTCTGGAGACTCGGTCGAATGGAGTCAGAGCGATCGCAACCGCATCGACGCCCTCGAACGCTTAGCTGCCCTCGGAAACGAAACCCCCTCTCGCGCAGCCGCCAAAGAAATTCTCGAAGCCCTCGATCGCCCCGAAACGCCACAATCGGCCTTTCAGCTTTTAGTGGATTTGGGTTTGTGGAGTCCCCACGAAAATCTCTTCCTCCGACGCACCCAGATTCCCACGCACTTCTCGAACAAGGTTCTCGACGTGGCGCAACGCTGTCTGACTTCTCCGCCCCCAGATTCCGAGCCGAACCGACTCGATCTCACCCACCTCAAAATCTATACCATCGACGATACCAGCACCCAAGAAATCGACGACGGACTGAGTCTAGAATATCTCGAGGACGGCCGACAGCGTCTGTGGATTCACATCGCCGATCCCACCCGCTGGCTGACCCCCGGCGACGAACTGGACTTAGAAGCTCGGCGACGCTGCACTACAGTTTATCTGCCGACGGGTATGACCCCCATGCTGCCGACGGAACTGGCAACGGGGCCAATGAGTTTGAACCAGGGACAAACCTGTTGCGCCCTCAGCTTCAGCGTCGTTCTCGAAGAAACCGGGCAAGTGAGCGAATATAGCATTCATCCAAGTTGGGTCAAACCGACTTATCGCCTCACCTACGACGACGTAGACGAGATGCTGCAACTGGGGTTGCGAGCCGAACCGGAAATTTCCGACCTGGCTGGGTGGGCGAAGAAACGCCAGGCTTGGCGACAAACGCGGGGGTCGATTTCTATTCATCTACCCGAAGCGTCCATTAAGGTCAAAGGAGAAGAGGTGACGATCGAGGTTCTCGACGATTCCCTTTCCCGGAATCTAGTCGCGGAAATGATGATTTTAGCGGGGGAAGTCGCTGCCCATTACGCCCAAACCCACAACGTCGTCATTCCCTTCCGCCACCAACCTCAACCCGAACTGCCTTCGGAAGAGGAACTCTTGCAACTGCCAGCGGGGCCGGTGCGTTTTTGCGCCATCCGTCAATGTATGCCCCGCAGCGAAACGAGCATTCTACCCAACCGCCACGCCAGTCTCGGTCTCGACACTTACACGCAAGTCACCTCTCCGATTCGGCGGTATACGGATTTGTTGACGCACTTCCAGCTTAAAGCCCACCTGCGAGGAGAGGCCCAACCGTTTTCAGCCGAGCAAGTCCAGCAGATGATGGCGAGTATTATGTCCTCGGTCAAAGAAGCGGTTTTGGTCGAGCGTCAAACCTCGCGATATTGGGCGATCGAGTATCTGCGCCGCCGCACGGACGAAACCTGGCAAGCTCTGGTGTTGCGCTGGATTCGCGAAGACGAAAATTTAGGCGTGATTCTCCTCGAAGAAATCGGCATCGAGTTCGTGTGGCGTTTTCCCCGAGCGGTGCAACTTGGCGAACGGCTCGACCTCCGGGTGACTTACGCCGATCCCCGCGAAGACACGATTCAATTCCAAGAAGTCGCTGCCAGCCCAGCTTTTACAGTGAGCAGCCAGTAGGGTGCCGTGACGCGGGCGTCAAAACGTCGCTGCCCTCCGGTAAGTGGAATTTACCGCGTCACGCACCGCCCCCCAACCTGCCAGCCCAGCTTTTACAG
>NZ_JAQNCQ010000131.1:0-7924 GCF_028368005.1 Geitlerinema sp. CS-897
AAGCCGGACTACCAAAGCCATACAAAAAAGATGCCTTGTGGAGTCCGAGCTATTTTGCGTCATCCGTTGGTGGCGCACCTGTCGAGATTCTCAAGCAATACATTGAGAATCAGAGAAAGCCGTCCTAGAAGGCTTGCCCTGAGCTAAGTCGAAGGGACGGGGTTTTAAACCCAAGTTTTTCGATAAACAAAGGTGCATCTCAATGGATGTAAAAACACGAAGCTCTGGGTAGGTTGGACTTCGGCAACGCTGCCGTCCACGGGTGGAACGGAGTGGAACCCAACAGCCGCTCGGAAAGCGTCAGCGGTGCGTAGCACTATCGACTACGGAAGCTCGTATCCGATGAATTTACATCTTTGAGATGCACCCTCTTAATTTTGGCTTTGTAACGGCTCTCTACGAAATCGCTTTTTCCAAACGGGCTTTATCCAAACCGCGAGCGTTCAACACCAGCCAAGACTGAATCAAATCCGGTCCTTGAACCGAACCCGTCAATCCCGCACGGAGAGACTTCATCACTAAGCCTTTTTTGACCTTCAGTTCCTTTGTGACTTGCTTGATAATGTCTTTCGCTGCATCTTCGGTCAGTTCCGAGGTTTCGGCGAGTTTGTCGCGAACCGCCGTCAAGACTTCCGGAACCTGTTCGATCGCCAGTTGCTGCTGCGCTTTTTCATCGTACTCCACAGACTGGACAAATAAGGCGCGGCTCATCTCCACAGCGTCCGGTAACACTGTTAAACTGGGGCCGATAACTTGGGCGATTTGCACCAACCAGGCGCGATCGCGCTCCGCGTCGAACTCGAATCCCGCCGCTTTCCAGTAGGGAATCAACTTTTCGAGAAGTTCGTCAACGGGGAGATCGTGCAGCACTTGACCGTTGAGCCAGTTTAATTTATCCCAGTCGAACCGCGCTCCGGCTTTATTGACGCGATCGAACCCGAATTTTTGCGCCGCCTCTCCTAAAGTAAAGCGTTCTTCATTGTCCGGGGGCGACCACCCCAACAAAGCCATATAGTTGGCTAACGCTTCGGCAGTATAACCCAGGTTGCGGAACTCTGAAACGGAGGTCGCACCGTCGCGTTTGGAGAGTTTTTGACCCTTTTGATTCAAAATTAGCGGCGTGTGGGCGAATTCCGGCGCAGTTTTCCCGAGAGCTTCGTACAGCAAAATCTGTTTGGCGGTGTTGGCGATGTGGTCTTCACCACGAATCACGTGGCTGATGTTCATATCGATATCGTCCACCACCACGGCCAGGTTATATAACGGTTGACCGATTTCGCCGGGTTTGGCTGCGCGAGCGATCGCCATGTCACCGCCGAGGTCGCTTCCTTTCCAGGTTAGCGTTCCCCGAACCAGGTCGTTCCAAACAATTTGGCGATCGTCGTCGATTTTAAAACGAACGACCGCCGTGCGCCCTTCATCTTCAAAAGCTTTTTGCTGTTCTGGGGTCAGGTTGCGGTGTCGGTTGTCGTAGCGGGGGGCTTGTTTGGCCGCTTTCTGCGCTTCCCGCATGGCCTTGAGTTCTTCCGGGGTGCAGTAGCAGCGATAGGCCAAGCCTTTATCGAGGAGGGTTTGGACGGCGTTTTTATACAAGTCCATCCGTTGGGATTGATACAGCGGCCCTTCGTCCCAATCTAAACCCAGCCAGCGCAAGCCGTCGAGAATGTTTTCAGTAAACTCGGGTTTCGATCGCTCCAAATCCGTGTCTTCGATTCGCAACACGAACTGACCCCCGTGATGCTTCGCAAAGAGCCAGTTGAAGACCGCCGTGCGTGCGGTGCCGATGTGTAGGTTCCCCGTCGGCGAGGGGGCGAGACGAACTCGAACAGACACAGTTAGTTATCTCCGAACTTCGCTATAACCTTTCGATCTTACGGGAATCTTTGTGTTTTGGGGAATCTCGATCTCGCGGAATTCTCGCTGTCGCGCGTTCCCAAACCAGAGAAAAGAGGTAAGATTTCAACCTTACCCCTGTTTCGCTTTTGAGATGTTAAAACGGGACTGACGGGGCTCGAACCCGCAACTTCCGCCGTGACAGGGCGGTGCTCTGACCAATTGAACTACAGTCCCCTATATCGGGAGCCTTGTGCAGAGAGGCGAGTTTGTTGCTCCCTGACTTCAGGCGCAATATCTATTATGCCTAGAGGATCGGGGTTTGTCAAACATTTTTTCAATTTTTTTTTTCGACACTGCAAAAAAATTCTTCAAACCCTTACCTCAAAAGAGTTTTAAGGTTTCGGATCGTAGGCGATCGCCCGTCTCGAAGCGCGATCGCCTATAGTTCAAGTTAAATGTAACGCTCCGAAACCCGTCATATCCGCAAGTTCCTTGGACGATCTGGCCTCTTTCGACCTCCCTACCCTCAAGCGATCGCTGCGACGTTTTTTTCGTCACCCTTGGGTCAACGCCGCAGCGATCGTATTGATTGTCGTCTCTGTCTCCCTCGTCCTGACAGAATTTTCGCTTCCTGAAGGCGCTCCCGAAATCGAATCCCTCTCTCGCATCAACCGCACCATCTCCGTTATCTTCACCCTCGAACTGACACTGCGGGCGTTTTGCGCTCACGCCAAACGTCAGTTTTTACGGGAATACTGGCTCGACGTTCTCGCGATCGTGCCGATTTTGCGGCCGTTTCGCATCGTGCGCGTGATGCGTCTGTTAGGGACGTTTCAAACCTCTCGCTGGTTCAACCCAGTGTATCGGTACGCTCAAGCCCTACCCGCGTTCCTCCGTCGGGGTGCGACGGAATATTTCCTCGTCTTCGGACTGCTGATGACCACAATTGTCTTTAGCAGTGCGGCGATGTTAGTCTTCGAGCGCGGTCGAAATCCCCAGATCGACAACCTCACCGATGCGTTTTGGTTTAGTCTGTATTCGGTATTTGCTGGGGAACCGATTCCCGGCCTCCCGATTTCTGTTGGGGGACGGTTCGTGTCGCTGTTCGTTCTGTTGATGGGAATGGTGACGTTTGCGATTTTGACGGGAACGGTATCGGCGTTTGTGATCGAACAGTTAAGGACGAAGCCGATGGCGATCGAATGGGAAGAATTCAGCGACCATATTATTATTTGTGGTTGGAATAAAAAAGCCGAAATTATCGTTCGAGAGTACCGCGCCGCCCGCCGCAACAAACGGTTACCCATTGTAGCGATCGCCCAACTCGATAGAGATCCGCCGTTTTCCGATCCGACACTCAAAAACTGCGTTTATTTCATTCACGACGATTTCACGAAAGTTTCAGTCTTAGAAAAAGCGGGAATCCGACGGGCGAAAACCTGTATTATTTTGTCAGATAAAACCTTGGGACGAACCGATCGCGACGCGGACGCTCGCACGATTTTAGCGGCGTTGACGGCTGAAAAGCTCAATCGTGCTGTTTACACCTGCGCCGAACTCATCAATCGAGAATACGGCTCCCATCTCGATATGGGTCACGTGAACGATTACGTCGTCAGCGAAGAACAAAGTGGCTTTTTACTCGCACAAGCTGCCCTCAGCCCCGGACTGTTGCGGTTGTTTTCCGAGTTGATGACCTACGAGCGCGGCAATCAGTTTTATGTATTTAATATTCCTGAAGAATGGGTCGGACAAACGTTTTTCGATCTGTTCGTGTACTTAAAGAAAACGCAAAATGCTATTTTAGTCGGCGTTCACGATCTCGATGGGGGATTTTTCGTCAATCCCGATCGCTATGTATTTAAAGAAAGCGATCGTGCGATTGCGATCGCTCGGGACGATCTTGAGTTGTAACGTGCGGAGTTAATCGCCCGTCAAAAATCCATATTTGTCTAAAATTGCCTGACTCTCAGAACCCGCAACGAACTCGACAAACGATCGCGCCGCTTCGGGTTCCTCTGATTGACCGACGACGGCGATGGGATAGCGAATCGGTTCGCTGAAATCGGCGGGAATGGGAAACGCCACCCGCACGCGATCGCTAATCGCCGCATCCGTTTGATAGACGATCGCCGCATCGACACTGTTTTGTTCGACGTAAGCCAGGACTTGACGCACGTTTTCAGCAAACACTAGGGTTTGTGCGGTTTCGAGTTCCCCGTACAATTGCGCCGCTTCTAAGGCTTGTTTGGCATATCGTCCGGCGGGAACTGTATCGGGATTTCCCATAGCCAGGCGATCGATCTCTGGGGTTTTTAACTCGTCGAGGGATTTCAGCGAAACCTCGCTTTCTTGGGGAACCACAACGACGATGCGGTTGGCGGCGAATACCCGGCGCGTTTCGGGATCGATGAGTCCTTGACGTTCTAACTCGTCCATCGGTTTCTGCGCGGCACTGGCGAAGACATCCACGGGAGCCTGCTGTTCGATTTGACGCTGTAAAGTTCCCGAGGCGGCGAAATTGAGTCGAACGTCGATATTCGGATAGCGTTCCTCAAACTGTTCTGCTAGGTCTGTCATCGCATCCGTCAGAGATGCAGCGGCGGCGACAGTCAAGGTCGTCGTGTCAGAGGCGGTTTCTGGAGCTGTGGCGGAGGGAGACTCGATCGCACAAGCGGCCAGGGGCAATAGCAGTAAAAGCAACCCGAGACGTGCCATTTTTTTTTATATCTATACGAGCAATAAGTGATTAATATATACGTTAATTAACTGTCTCCCAGAAAACTGTGACCGAGCC
Source organism: Geitlerinema sp. CS-897 (assembly GCF_028368005.1). Lineage (NCBI taxonomy): Bacteria > Bacillati > Cyanobacteriota > Cyanophyceae > Geitlerinematales > Geitlerinemataceae > Geitlerinema > Geitlerinema sp. CS-897. Next base: position 4,634 of record NZ_JAQNCQ010000131.1, read on the forward strand.
TACCGAAGTGCCGAAATGTTCAGAGCGATCGCGCCCTCGACTGCCAGAGGTGAAGGCGCAGCGACGGCAGTTTCGGGTAATGTAGATATAAGCTCGCCTATCTGGAGCCATCGTCGGTGAGTCTGGCGTTTTTCGTCGAACTGGGTTCCAAGCTTTTCACGACGCCTAGCGCAAGCGGTTACAAACATCGATGAGCGTAACGACTTCCGTATTGGAAGATTTGCTGCAAGCCCTCCCGAACCTGCGATCGCAGGTGTATTTCAAGTCTTCACTGATCGCGCTGTCTCACGCCATGGAAGACCAAGTGTTGGCGAGCGACGATCGCCCCTTGGTGGTGGCCAGTTTTCAACGAGAGCGATTTTACCGCATCGAAGCCAAACGATACCTCAAAATTGCCCGAGCGACGCCACAAGTTTACGTTCTCGCCGCCCCAGAGAGCGAATTTGCCAATCGCTCCCTCGAATACGAAACCATCGCCTTCGATCCTGGCGAACCCCTCAGCCAAGAATGGAACCTGGTCGTCTTAACTCGGAACTACGGAACCTGTCTCGTCTGCCAAGAACGACATATCCCCGACGGCGAAACCAGTTGGCTGAAAAAAACGGTTCTCGATCTCGATCCGGCTCGACGGTTTGAAGGAATTTGGACCTTCGATCGCGACGCCAGTCTGTTCGCAGCCGATCGCCTGCTCGATCGCATCCTCGTCTACCGCCCCGAACTGGCTGAAAAAGTCGCCGACGCACGGGAAACCTATGGCATCGACAGCCAGGGCCTCGAACCGTCTCCCGAAACCGTGCCTGCAAAATCCCAGCGCGATCGCCTAGTTTTAACGGACAACCCACCCAGCATCAACCCCGGGCCGTTTGCCGAACGGCTGATCGCCTACTTGCAAGCCGGACAATACAAACTGCTCAAAGCCTACCGTTCTATCTCCGCCCAGGAGGAAAAAGAACGCCTCGTCAACTCCATCACCTCTGCCATTCGCGAATCCCTCGATCCCAACGAAATCTTAGAAGTAGCGGTCGGCGAGTTAGGACAAGCCCTCGATGTCTGCCGTTGCTCGATCTACCGCTGTAAAGACAACGACGTCACCACCACCATCGCCCACGAATACGCTCGTCCCGAGGTATCCTCCCTGGTGGGCGAAACCTGGCAGTTACGAGATAACCCCTTGTTTCGGGAAGTCGCCACCCGTAAAACGGGCGTGTATGTGGACGATACCAGCGAGGCGAGCAACGCTCTCGTTCGCACGATTTCGCAACTCCTCACTCGGTCTAGCGAGACGGGGTCTTCTGGCCTCGGCGACTCAGAAGCCTTTCGCATCAGCACCGCAGAAGGAAAACACCCAGAGGTGCGATCGACCTTTGCCGAACTCGTCGAACGCTGGGAAATCGGCGCCTGGTTGATGATGCCCGTGCTATATCGCGGCCGTCTCCTCGGAATTATCGAGTTACACCATTGTCGCGGTTGTCCCCACGCCTGGGGCGAAGACGAATTGGCTCTGGTCAACACCATCGCCACGCAAATCGGGACGGCGTTGATTCAAGCGGAAACCTACGCCCACCTCGAAGACCTCAACCAGCAACTCGAAGCCTTAGAACGGACGCGCAGCAATTTAATTGCCATTACGGGACACGAACTGCGAACGCCCCTCTCGACGATTCAAATTTGTCTCGAAAGTCTGGCCAGCGAACCGGATATGGCACCAGAACTGCGGCAAGTGATGCTCAATACCGCCCTGGCCGATGCCGATCGCCTGCGAGAATTAGTACAGGACTTTTTGACCCTGTCTCGCTTTGAAAGCGGACGCGTCGAGTGGCATTTAGAACCGCTCTCGTTACGGGAATGTGTGGATTTGTCTCTCAGTAGCGTTCACACCCGTTACGATCGCGATCGCTTACCCGAACTCGTTATCGACGTACCGGAGGAGTTACCCTTGGTGCAAGCTGACGGGGAATGGCTGGTACAGGTTCTCAGCAAACTCCTCGATAACGCCTGTAAGTTTACGCCCGATGACGGCACGATAACCGTTCGCGCCCACCCGAGCGGTTATCGCACCGTTAAAGTGACGGTAGCCGACACGGGACGAGGTATCGAACCCGATCGCGTCGAAGCCATCTTCGAGCGGTTTTACCAGGAAGAAGGGGCCCTGCGCCGCACCACTGGCGGCACGGGGTTGGGACTGGCAATCTGTCGCCAAGCCATCCAACGCTGGGGCGGTCAGGTGTGGGCGGAGTCGGAGGGCAAGGATCGCGGCAGTCGATTCCACTTTACAATTCCTATCCTCGAAGACGGGCGTAACTCACGCCGCTCCCCCGGACAAAGCAAAGGGGTTTCGGCGTCCTCGAAGCGTCGGCGATCGTGAGGGGGCGGTCGTGAAAACTGTTACATTTGTTGACGATATCGATCGCCCTTGCGGAAGTCGGTGATAGGATGCCGATCGAACTCTTAAATCTCGTTCGATAAACTATGGCAGAAGAACTCACTGGAAAAACTCCGATTTTCGGTGGTAGCACGGGCGGTTTGCTGACCAAAGCGGACGTCGAAGAAAAATACGCCATCACCTGGACCAGTTCTAAAGAACAAGTTTTTGAAATGCCCACCGGTGGTGCGGCGATCATGAACGAAGGGGAAAACTTGCTGTACTTGGCTCGCAAGGAGCAGTGCCTGGCTTTGGGTACGCAACTGCGGACGAAGTTCAAGCCTAAAATCGAAGATTTTAAAATCTATCGGATTTACCCCAACGGTGAAATGGAATATCTCCATCCGAAAGATGGTGTGTTCCCTGAAAAAGTTAATGAAGGCCGTCCCTTCAATAACAAGGTCGATCGCAACATCGGTAAGAATCCCGAACCCGCTAAACTGAAGTTCAGCGGCAAGCAACCCTTCGAGGTTTAGGCTTCGATTTCAGGTTGAGTTTGGAGAATGTGGAGAGTTTTTTACTCTCTACATTCTCTTTTTTGGAAGGCTTCTGGATTTGCCTTACAAAATGTAGCTGAGTTTACGTAATATGTCTCGATCGATGTTTGACATACTCACGCCCGCTGAAGCCGGGCGTGATTCTTGACTGTTCCCAGCAACTCGCCTCCGAAGAGGTCTTACAGTCGCTCCCCGTCCGTTTAAGGTCGTGCCGATGCCCCATGCCGACCATTTCTATATTTCTCGCAGCGTTTTCGTCGCGGTCGTGTTCAGTTTCACAACTCAAGCACACGACCGAACGTACTGATAGGTCTAATTTGCCCCACTTAAAACCACACTCCGAGCAAACTTGGCTCGTAGGCTCCCATCGGT
>NZ_JAQNCQ010000132.1:0-27293 GCF_028368005.1 Geitlerinema sp. CS-897
ATGTCAGCCACCGCTTTGAGATGTTCTTGTAGCTTTTCTCGTTCTTCGGAGTTTAAGTTCATTTTGAAATTTTTTAGATATATCTACTCATATTATTTTACCATGATTTTTGTGTTTTTACGAAAGTGAGATGCACCCATTGAGACGACCTCCTCGAAAAAGGTTTTACATTGCGATCGAGACCAGGTTCACGAAGTGATTTTTGAATCGGATATCGACGGAACGCCTTATTATGTGGTTCGGTGTCTTTCGGAGAATCCTGAAACGTTTTCTCGCATCCATTTGAGTCCTCGAGAAAAGTCGATCGTTGAGTTAGTGGCGGCGGGTTTACCGAACAAGTGCATTGCCAAACAGTTAAATATTAGTCCTTGGACGGTGGCTACGCATTTACGGCGAGTTTATCAAAAACTGGGGGTTAACTCAAAAGTTGAGGCGATCGCAAAACTATCTCAAGCTAATTTGCTGTAAATCTATGATGCTTTGTAGGGCATTGCCCACCTTTTAGAACTTATCGGAATTGATAGGCGTAGGGTGGGCATTGCCCACCTTTTCAACAATATTGAAAATCAAAAAATCTGATTTCGATTTGTTTTAAAATCAAAAAAATTGATAAATATTTAAATTCGAGATTTTCGATAAAATTGTGGTAGTTATCGGTCGCTTTACCTTGTTGATACGGAATCTGTTTCCGATAAGCTCGGTTTTAAAAAGTCTTCACCACATCTCACCTTAGCCCCCCCTTTCAAAGGGGGGTTTGGGGGATAGAGAGGGGCTTGTTCGACTGGGTAAAACCAGTATTTAAAATTCAGATTTTGTGTAGTTCGATCGCTCGAATAAGAGAGCGGTGTTGACAACCAACACCGCAAAACACTGGAGTTATCACGATTCGTTTTCGGGGTTTAAAATAAATCGAGCAGATTTTACCCTAGGAAATATCAACCGTTTCGTAGTGGACTTGACCGATTTTTACCTTCTGACCGCGATAGTTGAGATCGACCCAACATTGAGGAAGCGATTCGCCAGAGGGAAAGATTAATTCAGATTTGCGATAGGTTTCGGGATCTTGCATTTCTTCTCCCGCATGAAACCGCCCTTCAATGTTTTCGCTGGCTGGGTTGTACAGGCGATCGAGCGTTAACACTTCGATCAGGTTCCCGCTAGGTTGGTGTTTGAGAAACATAGAGCCTCCAACAAATTCGTTATCGTCTCTTGATATCTCTATTATAGAAACGGTTTTATCGACGATCGCACCCTCGATCGAAGGAGATACGAGGGTGCTAAGTAAATCTACCGGGCGGGGGATGGCGTCCGAACGATCGCACTCGGTTCGCGATCGCGCGATCGCCGAACTCGAATCGGCGGACGAGACAGTTCGCTGACAAAGACGATCGCCATCGCCACCAACCCTAACACCAGCAGCCAATTGAGAGATTCGTCGCGATCGTGTTGCAAGTCGCGGGAGAAGTCGCAGTTGATGCAACTCCATTGGGTTTCGCTACTGCGAACGATCGTGTGACGTCCGCATTTCGGACATTCGAGAGCCGTGCGATCGAACATTTGTAAAACCCCACTTTTACAGCAGTAGGGTGCGTGACTCGAACGATCGAGTGTCGAACGTGAGACCCATAAATCGTCACGCACCGCTTTTACAGCAGTTAGCAGCGAACAGCGAACTGTCCGATTACCAAATGTTGCGTTCGAGGGTGTAGTTAGCGTAAAGGTCGAATTGAGGATGAGGTTGGGGAACAGAGAGGGTCTCGAACAATTCGCGAAGTCCCCCCAGCCAATGGATACATCCCTGACGGTTTCGTTGCATCCGAACTCGGGGACGAACGAGAGGTTGAGATGGCTTGGAAATTACGCGATCGCGAGCCATCGTGACATGAAGTTGACGCATAGTCGTACCCTGAAATCGATCGCTGTCGCTCCCCGACACTCCCATTCACATCGCGGAACGAAGCGTTCTCTATCTCTATGGTCGGCGATGCTTCCGCAAAAATTGGGGTGACGCCTGACCTAGACGAGAAAATTTACGTGACTTTACTGAGATGACCCTTCGATATTCTTATACTACATACATACTACAAAAAACGTCAAGAAAAGAATCCGCCCAAATTTCTAAATTCAAGGCGAACTCTCTAACGCTCTCTAGCGAGACAATTGCAAGCGATCGAGAACGAAAGCGTATTCAAAGGCAATTTCTCGTAAATAGCCGTAACGCCCCGATGCGCCGCCGTGACCTGCTTCCATATTCGTTTTGAGCAATAACAGGTTGTCGTCAGTTTTGAGCGATCGCAATTTCGCCGTCCACTTCGCCGGTTCCCAATACTTCACCCGAGCGTCGTGCAATCCTGCTAACACTAACAAATGAGGATAGTCTCGTTTGTGAACGTTGTCGTAAGGAGAATACGACAACATATAGTTGTAGTACGGCTCCTCGTTGGGATTGCCCCACTCGTCCCATTCGATCGCCGACAGGGGTAAATCGGGGTTGAGAATCGTCGTGACCACGTCTACGAAAGGAACGTCTGCAACCGCGACCTCGAACAACTCGGGGCGTTCGTTGAGAACCGCTCCCACGAGCAACCCTCCCGCACTTCCACCAGAAATCGCCAGGCGATCGCTTCTCGTCCACCCTTGAGCGATGAGGTGTTCGGCGCAGGCGATAAAATCGGTAAACGTATTGTATTTCTTAAAAAGTTTCCCCGCTTCGTACCACGGACGCCCCATTTCTCCGCCACCGCGCACGTGAGCGATCGCAAACACCACACCGCGATCGAGCAGAGAAACGCGCGTGGAGCGGAACGACACCGGATAAGGAATCCCGTAAGAACCGTATCCCGTCAACCATAGCGGATGAGAACCGTCGCGATCGCAATTTTGGCGGCGATACACCACCGAAATGGGGATTTGCGTTCCGTCGGACGCCGTCGCATAGAGTCGCTCGCTGACGTACTGCGCGCGATCGTACCCCAACACGGGGGTTTCCTTCTTCAGTTCCAACGTTCCGCTGTCGAAGTGGTAGTCGAAGACCGACGGCGGCGTCACCAGCGAGGTATAGTTCAACCGCAGATAAGACGCCTCGAACTCGTAATTGTCGCCAAACGAGACGTGATAGGTGGGTTCGGGAAAGGCGATCGCCTGGTAGCGTTTCGTCGCCACGTCCCAGACGCTCACTTGCGGAAGTCCGTTTTTGCGCTCGAACAACACGAGACGGTTGGCAAAGGGCAACACCCGCACTAACATCGTATCGTCGCGGTGGGGAATCACCGTTTCCCACTGCTGCGGGCGAGCGATCGGGGCTTTCACCAATTGAAAGTTCGTCGCGTTCTCGTTCGTCCGAATATAGAATTCATCGCCGTGGTGTTCGAGGCTATATTCGATTCCCACGTCTCGAGGACGCACCACCTGGAACACCTCGCGAGGGCGATCGGCGTCGAGAAACCAGATTTCCGAAGTGACTTTACTTTCCGACGCCAACAAAATATAGGCGTCACTGTGAGTTTTGGCGATCGACAAATAAAACGCCTTATCGTCCTCAGCGTAAACGAACTCGTCCGTCGCCGGATCGTCCCCCAAGCGGTGGCGATAAACTTGGTAAGGGCGATAGCTGTCGTCGAGTTGCGTGTAAAACACCGTGCAGTTGTCGTTTCCCCACGCAAACGACGGATCCACGTTGTCGATGCGTTCTGGATACGGGCGATCGCCGTCGAGATCGCGGAAAAACAGCGTATAGCGTTCGTCTCCCGTCGTATCGATGGCGTAGGCGAGAATGCGGTGGTTGGGACTCACCGCACAGATTCCCAAATTGAAGAACTCGCAGCCTTCAGCGAGTTGGTTGCTGTCGAGGAGAATTTCTTCAGGTGCGTCTTCGTCCTTAAAGCGACGACAGAAGATGTCGTAGGGTTTTCCGGCTTCCGTACGTCGGTAGTACAGATAATCGCCGTGACGGTAGGGAACCTCTCGATCGGTTTCCTGAATGCGCCCCAACATTTCTGCATAGAGCGTTTCGCGAAAATCCGATAAATGGTCGGTCATCGTGTCGGTGTAGGCGTTTTCCGCTTCTAAATAGGCGATGACCTCGGGATTTTCGGCGTCTGAGAGCCAGTGGTAGTTATCGACTCGAGGCGTCGCACCGCCGTCGAAGTCGTTTTTAAACACGTGCGGTCGAACTTTAGCTCGAGGAGGATTCGCGGGAGTGAAAGTTGTGGGGTGTTGTTCCATCAGAATCGAGAGTACAGGAGGGGTGAACGTGAGGGATCAGACTGTGGGGTTTTTCCAAACCGCGCTCGGCCATCAAGCGCTCGTCACCTAAAATATCCCTCGGAGAGCCATCGGCCACGAGACGACCGCCATCGAGGAGAAGGACGCGATCGCACACTTCCAAAATCAGATCGAGATCGTGAGAAGCGATCGCCGAAGTTTCCCGAGAAGTTTGTAAAAATTGAATCAGACGACGGCGCGATTGCAAATCGAGATTCGCACTTGGCTCGTCATACAGGACTAACTTCGGACGCATCGCGAGAATTCCCGCGATCGCCACCATGCGTTTCTGTCCTCCAGACAAATGGTGTGGTGGGCGATCGGCCAGAGCAGTTACCCCCGTCAGTTCGAGGGCGTCGCGCACGTGAGCGTTGGCAATTTCGGGGGACAATCCCATATTTTGCACCCCAAAGGCCACATCGTCCCACACCGTCGGCGAAAACAGTTGGTCGCTGGGATTTTGAAACACCAGTCCCACCTCGGGACGAAACGCACCGGGAATCACGGGTTCTCCAAACACCCGAACCTCGCCCGACGTGGGTTTGAGTACCCCACAAATCGCTAAGAATAGGGTTGTTTTTCCGGCTCCGTTAGGACCGATGAGTCCGACTCGTTCTCCCACCTCGATTTGTAAGTCGAGATCTTGCAACACGGGTCTGAGAGTGGGATACGAAAATGTCAAACGGTGCAGTTCGATGGCAGGAGTCGAGGACGACTTAGCCTCGAAGGAAGTTCGCGCGTTTGCAGCCACGGGTTCTGTTCTGACATCTAAAGGGTTCTCTGTTGAGAAGTTAACGCATCGACGCAAATTTTGGGGCGATCGCGGCGATCGGTGTTTCAGTCACCAGTCGCCAGTCACCAGTCACCAGCCACCAGTCACCAGTCACCAGCCACCAGTCACCCGTTAGGAGATGATGGGATGAGGTGAAACTGTTCCCTATTCACTATTCCCCGTTCCCCGTTCCCTATCGAAAATAATGATTTTGCTTTAAGATAGAAAGGTTTGGCAACTTTATTGAAATAGCACGGGTTACGGTTATGGCAGTTCCAAAGAAGAAAACCTCCAAAACCAAGCGCAATCAACGTCGCGCCGTTTGGAAGCGCAGAGCCGCTTTAGAAGCTGAAAAAGCCCTCTCGTTGGGTAAATCCGTTCTCACGGGACGGTCTACAGGCTTTGTCTATCCCACCGAGGAAGACGACGACGACGAATAGGGAATTTGATTTAGGGAAGAGGTCAGAGGAAGACAAAGAAGTAACTGTTTCTCCCCCCTCTCCCCTTTTACAGTGAACAGTGAACAGTGAACAGTGAACAGTGAGGACAGTTAACAGGTAACAGTTTCTTACTTGTCCCCTTGTCTCCTTGTCCCCCTGGCTCCCCCTCTCCTCATCATTTCTGGGCTTTCCAACCGGCTTTAATGGTTTGACGCGATCGCGCAATCGCTAAGCTGTCGTCGGGGACATCCTCTGTAATCACCGAACCAGCAGCGATCGTTGCGTCTTCGCCGATGTTGACGGGAGCCACGAGAACGCTGTTCGACCCGGTTTTCGTGCGGCTTCCGATGTGGGTGGGGTGTTTGTTGAATCCGTCGTAGTTGGCGGTGATGGTTCCGGCTCCGATATTGACGCGTTCGCCGAGAGTCGCGTTACCCAGATAAGACAGGTGGGCGATGTTGGTCTTTGCTCCCACCTGGGTTTGCTTGATTTCGACGAAATTTCCAATGCGACAGCCTTCGCCGATGTCGGCTCGTCCCCGCAGGTGCGCGTAAGGTCCGACGCGGCTTCCCTCTGCAACGATGCTGTCAGACACGACGGAATAGAGAACCGTAACGTTTCGACCGATCGTACTATTTTCGATCAGGCTACCGGGGCCGATGCGGCTTCCACTTCCGATAACACTGTGACCTCGAATGTGGGTGTTGGGTTCGATTATGGTATCGGGTTCGAGGACGATGGTGTCGTCGAGGGTGACGCTGTGGGGATCGATCAGCGTCACGCCCGAGGCCATGGCGGCGTCTTTGAGGCGAGTTTGTAAAATATCGTAAGCGGCGGCCAGTTGTTTGCGATCGTTGATCCCGAGGATTTCTTGATAGTCTTCGACATCTACCACCGTTACGGGGTCGAGATAGTTCACCGCGTCGGTGATGTAGTATTCTCCCTGATCGTTGTTGGTTTGAAGTTTGGGGAGAATCTGCGAGAGTTTCGGCCAGTCGAAGCAGTAGATTCCGGCGTTGATGCGAGGATTTTGTTTTTGAGCGTCGGTACAGTCGCGATGTTCGACGATTTGTTGGAACAGGTTGTTTCCCTGACAGAACACCCGGCCGTATCCTTGGGGATTGGGATGTTGTGCGGTAAGGAGCGTCGCAGCGTTGTCGCGATCGCGGTGGGTTTTGAGTAACGATTCGAGGGTTTGCGGACGCATCAAGGGAACGTCGCCGTTGAGAACGAGCAAATCGCCGCGAAAGCCGTCGAGGTGCGGAAGCAGTTGTTGGACGGCGTGACCGGTTCCGAGTTGTTCGGCTTGTTCGACAAACTCGACGTTAGAGTAGCGATCGAGAGCCTGTTTGACGCGCTCTCCTTCGTAGCCGACGATGACAAAGATCCGCTCGGGGGCGATCGACGACAAGCTCTCGAGAACCCGTTCGACGAGCGAACGACCGCCTAGAGGATGTAACACTTTAGGCAGGGACGATTTCATCCGGGTTCCCCGTCCTGCCGCGAGAATTGCTACCGCTACCATAATCTGAATTTAGCCAGGTGATGATGCATCTCCGTCTGGCAGTATATCGCTTTTCGCACCGCGAACAACGACAGTTTGCGGTAAGAGCGGGTTCGCTCGAGTATGACGACCTAATGAGGGAGTTCTTCTTTTCTCTTCATCTTCTCGCTTTTTCGGCTCTTTACGATCGCGTTTGTGTGGTTCTCTCTTGCCCTTTTTTGCGACAATCTGAGTAAATAACGACTTGGGGATCGCGAAGAATACAACGGGGATCGTTTAAATCAGTGATAATACCGATCTGTAATCCGTAAATTTCAGGAATATTTAAGTATCGATTATTACAGATCTAACGATCGATGTCGTATAAATTAGTTCTGTTAATTTTTATTGTGTTTTCTGTGCGCTTCGATCGTAGTTGTTATACTACAAATAGCTTGAGAGGTTCGGAAATGGTCAAACTGAGCGAGCAAAAAAAGAAAGTTTTAGAGCAGTTTAACTTACAGGAATTAGCCTTACTCGTTTCAGAAACCCTAGCTGTAGAAAGCGAGCGTCAAGGGGGTAACTTTACGCTCGAACGACTTTCTTATGATTTTGGAACGTTAGCGTTTAAATATGGAGACGTTCTCAAAGCAGTGCCGACCCCCGATTTCGTTCAGTCTGAACGTTGTCCGAACGGCTTCAGCGTTCGCGCGTAGGCAAACGAACTTTTACCCCTCTAGTCAGAGTAATCCCGATCGACTCTCTGGAGCGATCGGGATTTTCTTTACTCGGAAGTTTTACCATCTAAACGGAAAATCAACTGTTCGACGCGATCGCGAATTTCGTCGCGGACTCGCTGAAACGTCGGGATCGGCTGTCCGTCGGGATCGTCAAGTTGCCAGTCTTCAAAGATTTCTCGCGTCACCCACTCAGGCGGTAAATCGACACCACAGCCACAGAGAGATACGACCGCATCGTAATGTTTTGCCTCGAAATCGCTCAGGGGATCGGAGGTTTGATTGCCGATGTCGATGCCGATTTCAGACATGACGGCGATCGCTGTTGGATTTACCCGAGACGCCTCTAATCCCGAACTGCTCGCCTCGAGTTTTCCCTGTCCCAACCGGCGAGCAAACCCTTCTGCCATTTGAGAACGACAAGAGTTACGCTTGCACACAAACATGACCTTTTTCATGGTAATTTGCTACCTTGGGTTACGTTGTTTCGTTCGAGATTGCGAGCGATGCCTCGACACAACGGGGATCGCACAACGTCGCTTTTTTCGGCTCTCGCGGAAACCAGAACGCCGTTCGCTTGCAAATTTCGACAAGCATCAACATGGTGGGAACTTCGATAAGAACGCCAACCACTGTGGCTAAGGCTGCCCCGGAATTCAAGCCGAACAACATTACCGCCGTCGCGATCGCCACCTCGAAATGATTGCTGGCTCCGATTAACGCCGCAGGTGCTGCGTCTTCGTAAGACAAGTTCAGTTTCAATCCCGCCACATAAGCGATCGCAAAGATAAAGTTCGTTTGTACGAACAGAGGAATCGCAATCAGTACGATGTGGAAGGGATACTCGACGATGAGTTCGCCTTTGAAGGCAAACAGTAACACCAACGTTATCAATAAAGCGATAACGGCAACGGGGGAGATTGCCTTTAAAAATTTCTCTTCAAACCATCGTCTCCCCAAGTGTCGCAAAATCCACCTGCGGCTGAAAAATCCCGCCGCTAACGGCAACCCCACGTAAATTAGCACCGAAAACAAAATGGTTTCCCAGGGAACCGTTAAATTGTTCGCCGACAGCAGCCATTTCCCGAGAGGAGCGTACAGCAGGAGCATGGTGAGGGAGTTCACTGCGACCATCACTAAGGTATGGCCTTGATTGCTATAGGATAGATAACCCCACATCAATACCATCGCCGTACAGGGAGCGATCCCCAGTAAAATCGTTCCGGCAATGTAAGAGTTACTCAAAGACACTTCGACGCCGCGAACGATCTCAGTGCCGTCGAGAAACGGACGAAACAGCCAACCGAGGAAAAATTGGGCGATCGCCACCATCGTAAAGGGTTTGACGAGCCAGTTGACGATGAGGGTTAGTACAACGGGTTTGGGCGTTCGAGCCGCTTTGACGGCTTGGGAAAAGTCGATCTTTACCATGATGGGATACATCATGAAGAACAGACAGATCGCGATGGGAATCGAGACGTTGTAGAGACTGGCGGCGTCGAGGGTTTCGGCAATACCGGGAAACGTACGCCCGAGAGCGATTCCGGCCGCGATACACAGCAATACCCAAAGCGTTAGGTATTTTTCAAAGCGGTTGAGTTGCCCGCCGACGGAGGGCGGTGTGGTGTCGGTTTGCATATCGGTCTGATGCTCGAGAGGTTGGGGACGAACTGAGGAGCGATCGCTCGAAATGATTATATCAATTTTTTTTGATGTCTCAAGTAAAATCGATATAAAGTCCCACCAACCAGGAGATGAGGTCGTTTTCCCTCACGACCTCATCTCCTCATCACCCTAAAAACGTGACATTACCGACGCGTTCGTGTCGAGATTTGCCAATTGTTCGCGGAAGTAAAGGCGATCGAGCTGACAAGTAGGGAAAGCCCGATTACCATCGAGTCGAATCACGCCCAAACTCTCGAGTTTGTAGGCAGTTAGCGCTTCGAGTTCGACGCCGTTGTCGGCCGTGACGACTTTTTGCAACGCTACCATTAACATCGGATCGTCGTGTAACGCGGCCAAACGGTCTCGCAGATAGTTGCGGTAAATACCTGTTTGGGTCGGAGCCGTTTGCAGGAGTGTCTCGAGAGAAATATTGCCTTGAGAGAGATGGTACAGCGTGAGGTTCGCTAGGTACGGATGGCCGCCAATGGTGGTCGTGATGCGATCGAGTTCGGGGGCTTCGGCGTCGCCTTCGGCCCAAGGGAGACCGTAACGGCGAGCTAACTCTCGCACCTGAGCGCGATCGAACGGAGGAAGTCGTACCGACAGTCCGATCGGTAAAGGAGAGCGCTCGATTTTGAGTCGAACGGACTGTTCTGTCCCGTAGAGCAGCACTAACCGTAACGTTTGCCAGAGTTCGACAAAGCGGGCTTGCTCGTGCCATACCCGAAGCATCGAGAGAAAATCGCGAGCGATGTCGGGGCGATCGAAGAGGCGATGGACTTCGTTAAAGGCGAGAACCACCGGTTTGTCAAGTTGCGAGAGCAGATAGCCTTCAAAATAGAGTTTGCAACTGACTTTGCTGCCCATATCTTCGTCCCAATAGTCGCTGAGGCGGTTTGGGAGTGATAGCTGGTGGCTGACGTTGGCACAAAACCACCGTAACAGGCGATCGAGCGACGAGAGAATTGAGGTATCGGCTTCTTGGAAGTCGATCGAGACCGTGTGGTAATCCAGGGGGCGAACCCGCGCGAACAGTTGGTTGAGAAGAGAATTTTTCCCAGTTTTGTGAGGGGCTTGGATACAAATGGCACAACCGGGCTTTTCGATTTCTTCGTAGACGAGCGTTTCGATAGGAGGACGTTCGACGTATAACGGCGAGTCCGCTGGGAGCGGTCCGCTGGGCATTTCTACGGGAACGACGAGACGATCGACCTCAAGAGACGTCGTGACAACACTGAAGGAGGATGTCGAATCTGAATCGAACGATCCAAACACGATATGCAGATTTTTTTTCGTGACTTTCGTACTGAGTCCGTCCGAGAGATCTTGCCACAACTGCGAGCCGATTTGTTTGACGTATACGCTGTCATATCCCGACACGCGAGCGATGTCGTTGTAGGTGCGTCCGTCCCAAGACTGGGTAAAAACGAACCGCTCGATCGGGGTCAGAGATCGAGATAAGACCTGGTGTTCGATGGCGTTAAGCAGAGGATTGAGATTCATTCACTACTAAAATATACACATTTATACACAGGTGTTTTTGGTCTTTCTAACCTAATATCAATGATACTCCGTATTTTTACGAAATAACAGTGGAACGGCCCCTCTGAGTGTTTACGATCGATGAGAACACGCATCGATCGAGCCGTTATCACGATTGGTGATGTCCTTAAGGTTCGACCTGAATTGGTTTAGGTTTCCTAGTGGGAATCGGACGCTCGCTATAACTGCTCTGTTGGGGGAGGTATCGCAACATTTTTTTGTGTTTTGTAACATACACTAACATTCACCATCAAAGTTCACACGATCGTCTGACAGTTTGTCATGTTTTTCTGAATTAAAACGAGAATACAATTATACTTGACCGATCGTCGACTCACTTTTTTGAGATCGATCGGAATTACATTTTGTTTTAAAGTCGATTTTGCGATCGCAACTTAACTTTAAATAATTAATGTCTCCGATAAGACTGTCAGGGATAGATTCGATCGTACAATATTGTAAAATTTATCTTTATAATCAAACGAAATATCGACATCTACAAATCTCAAAACTATTGACATTACTAGCATACAGATATTTTATAATCAAAAAATAAACTCAGAAATCAAAATATGAACTAAACATTTTAAAGACAATAAATAAAGTTTGTATATTTATATTTTTATTTTTTACTTGTAATTAGTAATTAATTTTTTTGATGTTTTTTCGATCGAACACTCGAACGTTTAAAACGAATCCAAAAGATATTATACACATTTCAATTTTAGCTCGATTTAAGTATGTATAACCGCTCGAAAAAAAAATTAAAAAATTGGCTTTAAAATGAATTTACAAAAATATAATAAATTTCATAAAAAATATTTAAAAAATAAATCAATAAGCCAAGTTTAATACGGATCGTATGGCAATTTATACGTTAACTAAAAGTCGATTAAAATTATCGAAAATGAATATCTCAATATTTTTGTAATAAAGTCGGACAACGAGACTTTGGAGAGTCTCAATCCATTCGATAACGCAGTAAGATATTGAATATTTAGCTTGAGATCGATCGAAGTTTTAATTTTAATGTATTATTATTTGGTCTTTAATCCATACAATTATTTTTACACGAAACAAATATTAAAACACCATAGCAGTCCTAAATCAGTTGTGTATTCTCGCTCTAACTATGGTAAGGGTTGAGGCGTCTCGCTCATTCCACGACTTACCTGAGATTGCTATATTTTTCCGAGCATAGTGTCTTGACGATCTCAACAAAATTCTTATAATAATTTAAAATCAGAATCGGCGATCGCACAAACAATGATATGAAGCTTGAGTCTAAACCTTTATTCAAATCAAGCAGATTGAGGGTGAAGCGATCGCTTATGGTGTAATTCTATCAAGATCCACATCAAAACTCCCTTTGCTTTTGCTTAAAAACATAAAAAAATTAGAATTTAAATCAACTAAATCGATCGCCGATCGATTTACGAGCAAGAAAAAAATCGATTTTTGTCGAACGCAATCTAAAATCGAGATTAACGTCAAATCATCTTTGCTACAGATCCGTAATTTCCCCGATCTGACGTCCGTAAATTTCATGATTTAACGCAAAAGAGAGGAATTTTCTTCATATTTTGCATTGAATTTACGAGACTCAGATACCTGTGCTAAAGTTTGCTTAGGGAGTACAGAATAAATTCATATTGATATTTTAACTTCACACTGTAATTCAGTCGATCGCAGGTTAAGCTAGGTTTAAACCCAGTGCTTGCCAAGTTAACCAACAGTTACATCTGGCTGTAGTCAAGCATCGTTCTCTGACCCAACGTTCTCTAAGACCGATTTCCGGGCTGAACTGCCCTATTAAATTTCGATGACAGAAGACACGCGACCCAGGACTTCTGCTATCTATCCCCCCAATAGCATTTTGGGAGGAGTTTCCCGAGGAGTGCCATTAGCACTTGAGAGGGACGTTTCTGCTGGCTGGCTGCCAGAGAGATCGTGCTGTTGTGACAGTCGCCGCCCCAGACAAACCGGCCTTGTCGATCGCCGAGCCGAGCCGATTTCCCCACATCGCTCGTCCAACATATCCGAGACTCAGAGGACGCTAGGATCGATCGATCGGTTCCCCAATCAGCTCAGAACGATCGGTTTCCAATCGATCGTTTTTCATCGGTCCACAGCTAGATTGTCAATCCGATCTCCGTCCTCCTGCGACCGACAACGCGGCTGTCAGCTCGAGAAAGTCCGTTGGGTCATCTACGCCAGCCAAACTTTCCTCGCCTTCGCGCACCCACCGTTCGATCGGCGTTTGACGAAAGCTCGTGCTGCCGCACTCGTCGATCTGGCCTATGCTTTCAATGCCATGAATGAAGACTTAGAACGTTCTCCCCAACCGCTCGACGACAACACGCGATCGCTCGAACGAAAAATAGCCGAACGTACCGAAGCCCTCGAACGAGAAATCCAAGCACGACAGCGGATCGAAGCCGAACTGCGTGCCTCCGAACGACGCTATCGCCTGTTATACGAAGGTACTCAAGACTCCGTTATCCTATTAGAATCCGGGCCGCCTTACTGCTTCAACGACTGCAACGCCGCCACCCTAACCATGTTCGGCGTTGCCAACAAAACCGACTTTTGCCGTCTCAATCCAGCCTGTTTGTCTCCCCCCGTCCAACCCGACGGTTCCAGCAGCACGATCGCCGCCCAAGAACGTATAGAACGAGCGATCGAACAGGGAACCTGTAACTTCGAGTGGTTGCACTGTCGGGCAGATACCGGCGAACCCTTCTACGCCGAAGTCTGGCTGACTGCCGTAGACATCGAGGGCGCGATCCGCGTAATGGCAACGATACGGGACATTACCGCTCGCAAGCAAACCCAACTCGCCTTGGAAGCCAGCGAAGCCGAATATCGCACCCTCATCGAAGCTGCCAACTGCATCATCCTGCGCTGGACTCCCGACGGTCGCATTCGCTTCATCAACCACTACGGCCAGCAATTTTTCGGTTACGACGAGGCCGATCTCGTCGGAATGTCCATCACCGAACTCATTCCCGAATTCAACCGTTCCCAGTTCGACTGGGACGCCTATCTAGCAGATCTCACCACCTGTCCCGAAGCCCACAAAATCCGCGAACACCCTAACGTGCGACGAAACGGCGAGATCGTCTGGGTTGTCTGGGCAAACCAACCCGTCTTCGATGGAGAAGGTCGTCTCCTCGAAGGGCTGTCCATCGGTACCGACGCCACCGCCCGCAAACGAGCCGAAGAACAGCTACGAAAAAGCGAAGAACGCTGGCAACTGGCCTTACAGGGCAATAACGACGGTATTTGGGATCTCGACTTCCGAACCGGACAAATTTTCGTGTCCGAACGCTGTCGAGAAATGGTCGGCTATCGAGAATCAGAGCTACCCAACCGTCTCGAGGCGTGGACGGATTTGATTCATCCCGACGAACGCGAGGCCGTATTAGGCGCTTTCCAGGATCACCTGAACGGACAAACCGACTGTTACAGTGTCGAATATCGCCGACGCTGCCGAGACGGTAGCTACAAATGGATTCTCGATCGCGGTAAAGCCCTCTGGGACGAGGCCGGAAATCCCGTGCGTATGGTGGGATCGCATACCGATATCACCGAGCGCAAACAAGCTGAAGAAAAACTCCGAAAAAGCGAAGAACGCTGGCAAATGGCCCTCGACGGCAGCAACGACGGCATCTGGGACTGGGATTTAACCGTCGATTACTGCTTCTTGTCCGAACGCTGCCTCGAAATGCTCGGTTACAGTGCCAACGAAATCAACTCCTTTCAAAAATGGGCGTCCGTGTTCCACCCCGACGACCTCGATCGCATTCGCGAGGTGTTAGACCGACATCTTCGTAAAGAAGCCCCGCACTATAGCTGCGAATATCGCGCCCGTCACAAAAACGGCACGTATCGCTGGATTCTCGCCCGAGGCAAAGCCGTGTGGAACGACTCGGGAATTCCCATCCGCATGGTCGGGTCGCTGACCGACATCACCGATCGCAAACAAGCAGAAGAGGCACTGCGACACGCCAAAGAAATGGCCGACGCCGCCAACCAAGCGAAAAGCCAGTTCATCGCCAACATGAGCCACGAACTACGAACGCCCCTCAACGGCATCCTCGGTTACACGCAAATTTTTCAACGACTCGACGACTTACCTCCAAACCTGGAAAACGGCGTGCGCGTCATCCACCAGTGCGGAACCCACCTGTTGGCACTCATCGAAGACATCCTCGACTTTGCCAAACTCGAAGCCCATCGCATGACCCTGTCGCCGGCCTTATTTCACCTGGCAACGTTTGTCGATCGCGTCGGGGACTTGTTCGAGTTCAAAGCCAGTCAGAAAGACCTGACCTTTCAACAGTATTTCGATCCCCAACTGCCCATAGCAGTTTACGCCGACAAAAAGCGCCTGCGCCAAGTCCTCATGGAACTTCTGGGCAACGCAGTCAAATTTACCGAAAGCGGCAGCGTGACCTTACGGGTCAGTCTCGTCGAACGTCTCGAAGCATCTCCCGAAACCGGTGCGGCTTCGAGAATTCGCTTCGAGGTCGAAGATACGGGAATTGGCATGAAACCCGAGCAACTCGAGCGCGTATTCTTACCGTTCGAGCAAGTACGCGACGCCGACCGACAATCTGAAGGGACCGGATTGGGACTGACGATCGCTCAAAAAATCGTGCAGATGATGGGGGGAAACCTCAACGTTCGCAGTCATTTCGGACAGGGCAGCCAGTTCGGGTTCGAGCTGTTGCTACCCGAACGGAGCGACGGACAACTACCGGACATCGCGCGTCCGCTCCCGAGAGTCGTGCGAGGCTATCGCGGTCGAAAACGCAAAATTCTCGTGGTCGATGACAACTGGGAAAGCCGCACCGCTGCCGTCGAACTATTACGCTCGGTAGGTTTTGACATTATCGAAGCGAGCCACGGACGCGAAGCCTTAGAGTTGGCGACGGCCGATCCCCCCGACGGGATTCTCACCGACTTGGTGATGCCCGTCATGGACGGATTCGAGTTAATACGGCAAATTCGTCAACAGCCCACTTTACAGACCGTTCCCATTTTCGCTGCCTCAGCCAGTCCCCTAACCCCCGGCGGCGATCTCGGCACCAGCGTCGATTGTAACGGTGTGTTGTCCAAACCCCTGCAAGCCAGCGAACTGTTCGCGACGTTCGAGCAGCACTTGCAGGTCGATTGGATTTACAGCGACGACGACGACGACTCCGAATCCCCGTCGACCCCGTCGCCGTCCTCTCAGAGCGATCGCGATCGGGCTTCCGAGGACGATCGAGAGTCCGATACGATCGTTCCTCCACCGCCCGAAATCTTAGAAACCTTACGTCATCTTGCCCGACGGGGGAGTCTCAAGCGATCGATCGAACAAGCTCGCGAGCTGGCCGAGCGCGATCCCCAATTGCGCCCGTTTGCCGACAAACTCGAAACGCTCGCACGCACGTATCAAGACAAAGCACTTCTCGAGTTTCTCGATCGATACTATCTCTAGCCGACCGACCATGAACGCGAATCACGGTACGTCTCAGTCTATTTTAATCGTCGATGACGACCCCGCAAATCTCGAAGTTCTCTCGAACTTTTTAGAGGCGGCTGGGTACGAAGTATTGATCGCGCGAGACGGCCAGAGTGCCATCGACCGGGCTGAATACGATCCCCCCGATTTGATTTGTCTCGACGTGATGATGCCGGGGATCGATGGGTTTGAAACCTGCAAGCGGTTGAAAGACAATCCCGCCACAGCTGAGATCCCCGTGATTTTTATGACCGCCCTGTCCGAAACCGCCGATCAAGTCAAGGGATTGGGTCTCGGGGCTGTCGATTACATTCCCAAACCCTTTTACGAAGAAGTCGTTCTCTCGCGCATTCAGCTTCATTTGAAACTGCGATCGCTGGCCTTGGCGTTAACCGACCAAAACACCTATCTCGAGCGACTCGTCGCCTCTCGCACCGCCGAACTGCACGACACCATCGATCGCTTGCAGCAGACCCAAACCCAACTGCTGATGCGCGAACGACAACTTCGCTACGAAGCCTTGCACGACTCCCTAACTGGACTGCCCAACCGAACCTGGTTACTCGATCGCCTCGAGGCGATCGTCAGCCAATCCCGCCCTCCGAACTGCGACAGCCAAGCTTATCGGTTTGCCCTGCTGTTTCTCGACCTCGATCGCTTTAAAGTCATCAACGACAGCCTCGGCCACCTAGCTGGAGACGCCCTTCTCGAATACGTCGCCCAACGACTCGTACAGGTTCTCGAAAGTAACTCCGACAACCGACCCAACCGCGACAACTCCCAAACTTGTATTGCCCGTTTGGGGGGCGACGAATTCGTAATTCTCCTCGAACGCGATGTGGGGATCGAGAGTATTTTACCTGTGGTACGCAACGTTCAAGCTCAGTTTTCTCAACCTTTTCGCATCGCGAACAACTACGAAGTGTTTACCAACGCCAGTATCGGTATCGTGCTAGGCAACGCCGACTACAACACCTGCGAAGACGTGTTGCGGGATGCCGACGTGGCCATGTATCAAGCCAAACAAGCCGGACGGGGGCGCTACGCCATCTTTAACCCGCAAATGCAAGCCCGGGCAAAAGCCCGTTTGGATTTAGAAAACGAACTGCGCCGCGCCATCGGTAGCGAATCCTGTTGCGACAACATCGCCTCGGAGGAATTTCACCTGTACTATCAACCGCTGATTTGTTTGAAAACCGGACACGTGACGGGATTTGAAGCGTTACTACGCTGGCATCATCCCCAACGTGGTTTGATTTCTCCGGTTCAGTTCGTTCCGATTAGTGAAGAAATTGGCTTGATTCATGCTTTGGGCGGATGGGTGTTTCGAGAAGCCTGTCGTCAAGCCTCCGAATGGCGATCGCAGTTTCCCAACCATCGAGATTTGGTGATGAATATTAACCTCTCCACCATTCAACTGATGCAGCCACAACTGATCGATTTAATCGAAGAGACTCTCGATCTCGCTCGGCTTCCCCACGGCTGTATCAAACTTGAAATTACCGAAAGCTGTTTGTTAGAAAGCCACAAACACGTATTCGATATTCTTCGACAACTCGAAGACTTAGGCTTGTTACTTTGTGTAGACGACTTCGGAACGGGATATTCCTCCCTCAGTCGCCTGCACGAATTTCCCGTGCGAACTTTAAAAATCGATAAATCTTTTGTGCGTCGCCTTCACAGTAGAGATAATGGAAATGAAATTGTCAAAACGATCGTGACGCTCGCCCATAGCTTAGACATGGATACTGTTGCTGAAGGGATCGAAACATCTCTCCAGCTCGAAACCGTGCGAGATATGGGCTGTGAGTTCGCACAAGGCTATCTTTTTTCGCGGCCGTTACCCGCCAGCGAAGCTGTTAACTTTCTCCTGAAACCCGATGTGTTCTATCCTAAACTTACTGCCGATCTCGGTTAACTAAACCTTTACAATCACGATTGAAAAAAACAAATTTTAGAGGTAGGTTATGAATTTAGAATCTCTCAATTCCAGTGTCATTCTCATTGTTGACGACAATCCGGCCAACTTAGATGTCCTGTCGGATTTTCTCGATAGTGCCGGGTTTGAAGTGTTGGTCGCCCAAGACGGAGAAAGCGCTCTCGACAAAGTATACTATGCCCCCCCAGACTTGATTTTACTCGATATCATGATGCCGGGGATCGATGGATTTGAAACCTGCAAGCGCCTGAAAAGCGATCCGAAAACGATCGATATTCCCGTAATTTTTACGAGCGCTCTCGCTGACACCGTCGATAAAGTTAAAGGCTTGTCGATTGGAGCGGTTGATTACATCACAAAACCGTTTCAACAAGAAGAAGTCTTGGCACGAGTTCGCTTGCACTTAAAGCTTCACTTTTTAACCCAACAACTCGCTCAACAAAACGTTCTACTCGAAGAGCGAGTTCGCGAACGCACAGCCGAACTCAACCAAGCGCTTGAAGACTTACAAAAAGCGCAAGTCCAGCTCGTTCAGAGTGAAAAAATGTCGAGTTTGGGTCAGTTGGTCGCCGGTGTCGCCCACGAAATCAACAACCCTGTAAACTTCATTTTTGGAAATTTAGTTCACGCAAACGAATACACCCAAAATATCTTGGACATTCTACAGCTCTATCAGGATAAATACCCCGATCCCGGTGCTGAAATCCAAGACACGATCGAAGACTTTGAACTCGATTTCCTCGTGGAAGACTTACCCAAACTTTTACAATCAATGCAAGTCGGTGCCGAACGCATTCGCGAGATCGTGCTGAGTTTGCGGAAATTCTCACGTATCGACGAAGCCGAACTTAAGCCCGTAGAAATCCACGACGGGATCGATACCACGTTGATGATTTTACACAACCGCATCAAAGCGAAATCGAGCCGTCCCGAAATCGAAATCGTCAAACACTACGGCAATCTCCCAGAAGTCGAATGTTATTCGGGACAGTTGAACCAAGTGTTCATGAACCTCCTCTCGAACGCCATCGACGCCTTAGAAGACGATCGCGACTCGGGAAGACCGGGACGCATCGTCGTACAGACGAGCTGTATCGGAGACAACCAAATCGAAATCTCTATCTCCGATACGGGCATGGGAATGGAAGAAAGCGTGCGATCGCAAATTTTTAACCCCTTCTTCACTACGAAACCCATTGGTAAAGGAACTGGCATGGGGCTGGCGATCAGCTATTCGATCGTTACCGACAAACACAACGGTTCTCTCGAATGTCGATCGCAGCCGGGACAAGGCACTGAATTCGTCATACGAATTCCCATCCGCCAGAACGTTCGCACCTCTAACTCTCCTCAAGTTCAAACCGCGTGAAGAGATCGTTCGAAAAAGGGCGACGGGACGAGGGAAAAAAGGGGTCGCCGATCCTTCCTCCCTCTTCATCTCTTCACGACACCCGCCGATCTAGACGAGCGATCGGCGATCGCCAGCCGACGGTCGAACGTCCGTTTTGCCAAACTGTTCGACACAGCGAACGAAGAGTTCCACACCCATCGCTAACACGGTTTCATCGAAATCGAATCGAGGATGGTGGTGGGGATAATCGAGTTTTTTCTGAGAATTCGCCGATCCCAGGAAGAAATAACATCCCGGAACTTCCTGAAGAAAAAAGGACATATCTTCACCGCCCATTGTCTGACATTCGGGAACTAACCCCACCGGAGTTTCCACCACCTGTTCCGCGATCGATTTCACGAACGCCGCCATACGCGGGTCGTTCACCGTCGCTGGATACAGTTGCCAATAGTCCAACTCGTAACGGGCGCCGTAACCGCGACAAATTCCCGCCACAACGTCCTCGACGCGGCGGCCGAAAAAGCCCTCGTACTGGCGTTTGAAATAACGAACCGTTCCCTTAAGCTGCGCGGTATTGGCGATGACATTGTGGGTCGAACCCGCCTCGAACGCGCCCACCGTCACCACCGCCGAATCGATCGGATCGACGTTACGAGCCACGATCGACTGTAACGCGTTGACGATTTGCGAAGCCACCACGATCGCATCTACCGTCTGATGGGGCATAGCACCGTGACCGCCTTTTCCCAACACCTGCAAATCGAACAGTTCCACCGCCGCCATCAACGGACCGCTACGCACTCCCACCGTTCCCCAAGGAAGGTTGTTCCATAAATGCAATCCGATAATGGCGTCCACCTCGGGATTTTTCAACGCCCCCGCCTCTATCATCGGTTTCGCACCGCCGGGGCCTTCCTCAGCCGGTTGAAACACAAACTTGACCGTTCCGCGAAACGCTCGATAGCGAGAGAGATAATAAGCGGTCGCCAGTGCGATCGCCGTGTGTCCGTCGTGGCCGCAAGCGTGCATTTTCCCCTCGTGGCGGGACTTATACGGAACGTCGTTTTCCTCGCGAATTGGCAGAGCGTCCATATCTGCCCGAATCGCCAACACCGGCCCCGGCTGAATGCCTTCAATAACCGCGACGATACCCGTTTTCGCGATTCCCGTTTGAAAATCGACACCCCAACTTTGGAGTTTTTGCGCCACGAACTCCGACGTCAGATGTTCTTGAAACCCCAATTCTGGATATTGGTGTAAATGTCGCCGCCACTGCACCAATTGAGGTTGTAAACCTCGGATATCCGGTCGCACGCGATCGAGCCACAAAGCAGGAGAAGCCACGGAAAGAGAAGTCATCGCTCAACAAGTATAAAAAGGGACAGTCAAGAAAGACGTTACGATAGACGCCAAGTGTCACAAATTTTCTGTAAGTTTTCTCACAGTTTAATCGACTCGAGGGGATGGGGAGGAGATGATGAGGTGAAGGGATGATGGGATGATGGAGAACGATCGATCTACCGAATTTGTGGCGGTTCGCGAGGCCGGTATACACCATGAATTAGATTTCAACTAGATTCGCCGATCCGGTCACGCAACTTACCATTCTCGGTTACTTTTGGGGTTGGGGCGGTGCGTGACGCGGTAATACACCATTGACCGGATTTCAACCTCATTGACTGCCCGCGTCACGCACCCTTGTATGTTGGCGGTGTACATTGGCGGTGCGTGACAGATCGATCGGTCTCACGATCGACACCCGATTTTTCAAGTCACGCACCCTACAACTGCTCACTGCTCACTGTAAAAGATGCGTCGTTCTCCCAATCAACTGCAAGTTGCTGAATATCTGTGCTGGATTAGTACGGTGGTGGGAACGTTGGTGGCAGCGGTGTCCGGTCGGTTCGTCTTTGCTGGGGTGCCGATTTCTCTGTCACTGTTGCTGAACTTAACGAACCGCCGCAATTTGGAAACGATGGCGCAACGTCAGACGATGGCGACCGTCGCTCAGGTTCATCAGAAATTGTCTTACGATATCGATTGCCTGCGATCGCAACTCGGCGACCCTCACGCATTTTCCCACCGTCCGGCAACGCCGCCGTCTCCTCATTGGCGGAAACAGCCACCGGGATCGGACGTTCGTTGGGAATTGCAACAGCTTCAGGCGGAATACCAGAGTTTGCACGAGTCTCTCTGCGACACCATCGCCTATCTCAACGATTCGCCGCTACCTCAGCGTATCGACGAGTTGGAACTGCAAATCGAGTATTTAACGGACGAGTTGGAACGACTGCGGCATCAATGGCACGCCTCGGTTCCCATCGATATCGAACCAGTTCCGACAGAAACGGAGGACGACGACAGCCCCGAGAACGTCCCCCCGTTGGACGAGGCAGAGTCCGAAGCCCCCCCCTCTTCGAGCAAGTTTTCTCTCGATTTACCCTTAGAACGGCGTCGCGAACCTCCCGCCGCTGGAGAGGAATCACAGGCGTACTGCCAAGAGACGCCCCCGCCAAAGAAACCGGCGGTTCCCATGTTTTCTATTGAAGGTCGCGAGTCATCTAAGGCAAAAAGTACCGCTTCCCCCACGTTGCCCCTGTCGTCTCCGCCGAGGGAAGAACCAGCCGCCAGCGAAAGTAGTGTGGACGCGGTAGAACGTCCGACGTCGCATCCGGTTGCCTCCTCGGGGACGGTGGGGTTGCCGACGTTTATGGTGAAGGTTCCCCAGCAACAGTGGGATTGCGTGTTTACGCTGACCGACCACGGGGATTGGGTGAGCGCCCTCGTGGTGTCTCCCGATAACGAACTGTTGGTCAGTGCCAGTTTCGATAAGACGATTCAGGTGTGGCGTCTGAAAACGGGGGAATCCTTGGGGGTGTTGTCGGAACACGACAGCCCCGTGTGTGCGTTGGCGGTGAGTCCCGACGGGTTTTTGTTGGCCAGCGGCAGTTGGGACAAGACGGTGAAATTGTGGGATTTGCAGAAACAGAGTTTGGTGGAGACTCTGGCGGACGAGGAGGAAGCGGCCGGATCGGTGCGATCGCTGGCGGTGAGTCCCGACGGACAGTTTGCAGCCAGCGGGTGGTTTGAAGGAATCGTTCAAATTTGGCAGGTGAAGGTGTCGCCGAAGCGCAAGCGGGTTTCAGCCAGCGATCGCGGCCGGACGGAGGCGCATCGCGGCCGGGTGGATGCCTTGGCGTTCAGTCCCGACGGGTCGATGTTAGCCAGCGGTGGGGCAGACGGATCGATCGTGTTGTGGCGCTTCGACAGCGAACGGGGCAGTTTGGAGCGCGATCGCAGTTTGACGGACAGCGGCGAACCTATCAACGCTCTGGCGTTTAGTCTCGACGGCCGTACCCTGGCCAGTGCCAGTCGCGATCGCACGGTGCAACTGTGGGATCTCGATCGCGATCGCTCTCGCCAAACGCTCAACGAACACGCCGGTTCGGTCACGTCTCTGGCCGTCTGTCCCGACGGAAACACCCTCGTCAGCGGCAGTGCGGACGGGACGGTGAAGATTTGGGATATGGTTCGCGGTCGAGCGATCGCCACCCTCAGCGATCGTTCCGATGCGGTAATGGCGGTGGCGGTGAGTGCTGACGGCGAAACCCTCGTCAGCGGTACGGCAGATGGGACGGTGAAGGTGTGGCGGAAGCGGTAGGGGAGAGGGAGAGGGGGAGACGCTTTTCCTGATTCCCTGTTTCCTGTTCCCTGTTCCCTGGTGACTATCCACTATCCACGGCTAGCTTGTTTCCAGCGTTCGATGTAGGCGGGAAATTTGGGGAGGCGACAGGGATATCCGGCGTGTCCGTCTATGTCGCCCAAGCAGCGCAATAGGTTGTCGAAGGCGGCGCGGACTTCGGGGTTCGATCGCACCATCTGATTGGCGCGAGTGCTGTCTAAGGAAATGGCGATCGCTTGCTGTGACCGAAATCCTTGGCGGCGGTTCCCTTGTCTGATAAAATAGTCGATTCCTGGTTGTAGTTGGTGTTTCTGAAAGACGTTGTGTAATCCTTGCACGGCTCGCTGAAGACGAACGTTTAACTTCGCTTCGATCGCCGATTCAGATTCGTCTTGGGTCAAAGCCTGCCAAAACTGGCGGAGCCGTTGGAAAAGAAACATCGACAAAGGTCCGACCTCTCGAGTCCGACTGCTAACGTCTGACTTACAGTGTATCGAGACTTCCGCAGGCGCGAGCCTTTTGGCTGGCGTCGCGGTTTCTGCTGGCCGCTTTGAGAAGGGTATCGAAGACTACGCCATATATAGTGTTTTTGTTCTCTAAAAAAACGGTTGACACACTACATATGGCGTATGATAGAGTCCTAGTCCTCAGATAAGCTCGTTACTCTCGAAAAAAAACCCAACCGAAACGTGAATCACTTACTGGAATGGTCTGAAAGTCGGGTCGATGAAGAATTGACCCGTCTGAACGTCGTACCTCTCAACGGAACGCTCCCCTATGATTACCTGTTTTACTCGGAGGATTTGCCCCGTCGCAACGACGGCCGCCTTCGGGATTCGGTATTGAAACGCTACCGCCACATCGAAGAAGGCGGTTGGTGGTGTTCGGGGATCGACCTCCTGACGGGGAAAGACGATCTCTGGGGCTGTTTCAAACCGAACCAACCGCGCGATCGCTTCGACGGTACTCTCGACGGCAACCTCGACGACGCCGCACGCAAACTGATTAAATACGAACATCCGCCCAAAACCGCTACGGGATTGTTCGCGTTGCGGGTTCCGCTACATTTATGGAAGGCGATCGCCGATCGCGCTGGCGTCGGACTTTCTCACGACGATATCGACAACGCACAATCGGATTTCGGCTTTTGGCAGTGGCTTTTAAACCACCCAGAAGTTCCCCTCTGCGTTACGGAAGGGGCGAAGAAAGCCGGATCTTTACTCAGTGCGGGATACGCAGCAGTTGCCCTTCCCGGCATCAACGGCGGCTACCGCGTGCCTCGGGACGAATGGGGAAACCGTGTCGGGAAATCTCGCCTGATTCCGCAATTATCAATGCTGGCCGAGGGCAAGCGCCCCGTTTGTTTGGTATTCGATCGCGATCGCAAACCCAGCGCCATTAAAGCAGTCCACGGCGCGATCCGTCGCACCGGATACCTCCTCAGTCGAGCTGGATGCTCGGTTCGCGTCGTTACCTGGAACCCCGAAGACGGCAAAGGTGTAGACGACCTCATCGCTAACGGGGGAACCGACGCCTTCGATCGCGCCTATACCAGCGCCCTCCCCCTCACCACCTGGCGGGCCCGTTCCCTGGCGCGGTTGACCTACCGCAACGACATCCAACTCAACCAACCCTTTCTCGGCGACCTTCCCGTCCCTAAAAGCGCCTCCCTCGTCGGTATTCGCTCTCCCAAAGGTACCGGAAAAACCGAATTTCTGCGGCGCGTCGTCGAACGGGCGATCGAACAAAAACAGCGGGTTCTCGTCATCGGACACCGGGTTCAACTGGTCGAAGCCCTCTGTCAGCGGTTCGGACTGCCCTATATCAGCCACGTGAGCGACCCCACCGACCCCGGTATCGGCTACGGTTTGTGTATCGACTCCCTCCACCCCGATTCTCAGGCGCACTTCGACCCCGAGGATTGGACGAACGCCGTGGTGATTCTCGACGAAGTGGAACAAGTGCTGTGGCATGGGTTGAACTCGGACACCTGCCGCAGTCACCGCGTCCCTATCCTGCGATCGCTCAAAGCGCTTATCCAAAATACTATCGCCGAATCGGGGCAGGTGTTCGCCGCCGACGCGGACTTAAGCGATACCTCCTTAGACTATTTACTGTCGCTAGCCTCGGTCAAACGCGCTCCCTTCATCGTGCAGAACGACTGGAAAGCGGGGAAAGACGCAAGCTGGACGGTTCACCACTACACGGAAAGCACCCCCAAACGCATCGTTCGGGAACTCGAACAACACATCGAAGAGGGCGGAAAACCCTTCGTTTGCTTGTCGGCGCAAAAACTGACGAGTCCCTGGAGTACGCGATCGCTCGAAGCCTATTTCCGTAAAAAGTTTCCCAATTTGAAGGTTTTGCGGGTGGATGCGGAATCTGTCTCGGAACCGAGTCATCCGTCTTATCGGTGTATGGGATCGCTCGATCGCCTGTTGAAAGACTACGATGTGGTGTTGGCGTCGCCGTCGATCGAAACGGGGGTCAGCATCGATTTACGGGGTCATTTTACGTCTGTGTGGGCGATCGCTCAGGGCGTCCAGTCGGAAAACAGCGTTCGTCAAGCGATCGCGCGGGTTCGCGATACCGTTCCCCGTCACCTGTGGCTGGCGCGTTACGGCTTCAACAAAGTCGGTAACGGTTCGACTTCTATTCCCAGTTTGCTGAGTTCTGGAAAGCGTCTGACTCAGTTAAACGTGCGTTTGTTGCAGCAGTCGGATTTCGAGGCGTTCGACGATTTCGACGCCAGTTTCCAAGCGGAATCTCTCATGTGCTGGGCGAAAATGGCGGTGCGCCTCAACGCGACGATGGCACAATATCGCGATTCGGCGATCGCGGCGTTACGAGATGAAGGTCACGCGATCGTTGAAATCGCTCCGGCGAAGAAAACTCGCCGCCGCAGTACCCGCAAGCGCAAAGCCAACGACACCACCCCGGAAACGCCGTCGGAAACGTTGCAGCGCCAGATTGCGGAAGTCCAGCGTCAGAATTACGACGCCGACTGTCAAGCGATCGCCGAAGCGCCGAAATTGAACGATCTCGACTATCGCAGTTTGAAGAAAACCTTGGTGAAAACGCCCAGCGATCGCCGAGCGTTGCGAAAATACGAACTGCACCGTCGTTATAAGATTTCGGTGACGCCGGAATTAGTCGAACGGGACGATAAAGGCTGGTACAAGAAGCTTCGGTTACATTATTTCCTGACGGTGGGACGGTCTTATTTAGCCGAACGCGATCGCCGGGTGGCGCAAAAACTCATCGAACGGGGTCAAGGACAGATTTTCCAACCGGATTTCAATCGATCGCAACTCGGCGCCACGGTGGGAACGATGGAAGTTTTGGGACTTGCGAAGATTCTCAACCAACCCCAGCGGGAGTTACGCAACACTGACGAAGATTTACAGGCGATGGCGAAATTGGCGTTGCAACATCGCACCGATATCAAACTCACCACCGGAATCGGTTTGGCGAAAAACTCCACGCCGATGGTCGTCCTGCGGCGGTTCTTAGACAAACTGGGGTACGGTTTGACCTGTCTGCGTTGCGAACGAGAGAAGAATAAAAAGCCGTTGCGCGTCTATCGCATCGAACCGCCGAAAGACGATCGCTGGTTGGTGTTCGAGCAGTGGTTGGCGGTCGATCGCTCCTCGAAACGCTTCGGCCACCGTCCGAAAGCTCGTCGCGGAAAACCCCAAGAAATGGAGGCGGCGAACGCTCCCACGATGCCAGAAGAGCGATCGGAACAACTCACGTTAGAGTTGGATTGACATACTCCCCGGCGTGAACGCACGGGGATTCTCACAAAGTGATTCTTGATTCATCGACACCACTTACTGTTTCAAGTTGCCTATCGACAGCAGGGGTGGTAGTCTCCTCAAGCGTTCCTGGTTCCCCAGCAGTTTCC
>NZ_JAQNCQ010000133.1:0-8563 GCF_028368005.1 Geitlerinema sp. CS-897
CAAGTTCATTGGGTTTTAGATGTGACTTTTAATGAAGATTCCTGTCGGATTCGTTCTGGTCATAGTCCTCACAATTTATCTTTACTCCGCCGCTGGGCGTTGAATGTTCTTCGTCAAGAAACCACTCTTCGGCGCAGTTTGTGACAAAAACAGAAACGAGCTGCAATGAATAACGACTACATGACCACTGTTCTCAAAGCCTTTTGTCAAGCCTGATTGAGATGCTCTTACCCTGGACTTCCGTCTACCTTGTCACCCTCTCAGGTCCAATACAGCTCCTAATTTTTCGTTCTCGTCCGCTACAAGTTTGGCTGCTTTGGGCAAAAAAATTTGGCCAGTTCCGGCCTAAGAATTTCGAGCCAGTGGTCGCGCAGGCTCAGTTCGATGCTCTCGAAGTCTTGGATTTTCTCTTCGGGAGTATTTGGGTACAGGATGTCGGCGATGGTTTCGGCGGCTTATTTGAGTTGTTGACGTTCTTCTGAGGTCATCGACGACTGGGGAATGCTTTACCCTCTATTCTCGAACTCCTGTCAATGCGTATTTCTACTCATTGCCTTAACTAGATGCTCCCTCCCCCTCTTCCCCTCTCGTCACATCAACACATCTCGGGTTCGTTGAACGACGATCGCGCGATCGCCGACGACGGGATTTCGGGCGACTAAGGTTCCGCCTTCGTCTGCAATTTCAACGTGAGTAAAATCTAGCGATTGCGCTTTCGACCACAGGTCGTTTGCGAGTTCGTCTTGAGCGGGAGGAGTGAGGTCGTACCACTGTGAGGTCAGTTTTACCCGCAACAAGTCTGCTTCAAAATTTGCACTGACCGCCGTAACGAACTCGTTATCTTCGTAAGGTTTCGCGACTTGGATGATTTGTCGGCGCACGGCGGCCACGAGTTGCTGTTCTGGGGTCAGCTTTGGCTGAGCGAGTTCGAGAGGGGTCGCTAAATCGGGAGAGGATAAATCTGAAGGAATACCCGGTTCGGCTTTGGGTTCGGCTTCGGGTTTCGGTTCGAGTTCCGGTTCCGCCACATCTGCGGGAGGGACTTCTTCGACCGGTTCGGGTAGGGGTTCGCCTTCGCCGACGGTGATTTCTGGCGTGGGTTCGCCTTCGCGAACGGCTACTTCTGGGGCGGTCGGTTCTGATGGAGAGGAGAATAGGGGAACCACACCGATCGCCACGATAACCACCGCTGCGATCGCACCAATCCAAACTAAAGGACTGGCTAAAGGCGATCGAACTTCGGTTGCAGTCGGTTCGGTCTCGAGGCGATCGGCCCAGCGATTCAATACTGAAGACGTCCCGCGCAGGACGCGCACGAGGAGCGATCGAACGACCCCAGGAGATGCAGAATTTTCCGGGCGATCGTCAGACGGCGGTGGAGTTTGCGACATAACAGCTTTGCGTGGTCTCGAACCGACTCTATCTTACAGGGAAGAGGGGGAGCAAGGGAGAGGAGGAGCAAGGGAGAGGGGGAGCAAGGGAGAAACTGTTAACTGTCCATTGTCTTCACTGGCGACTGGCGACTGGTGACTGGTGACTGGTGACTGAAACCCCGTTTCCTGTTCCCTGTTCCCTGTTCCCTGACTTATGCTGCGCCTAAGAGACTGGCTAATAGGGCTTTCTGGACGTGCATTCGGTTTTCGGCTTGATCCCAAACGCGAGATTGAGATCCTTCGAGAACCGATTCCGTAATTTCCTCACCGCGATGGGCGGGGAGACAGTGCAGGACGATCGCCTCGCGGTCGGCTTTCGCCAATAAGTCATCGTTGATTTGATAGGGTTGGAAGTGGGGAAGGCGATCGCTGGCTTCGGATTCCTGTCCCATGCTCGCCCACACGTCCGTATAGAGGGCGTTGGCGTCTTTGACCGCCGCGACGGGATCGTGCGTGACCGTCACTTCGCTGCGTCCGTTGGCGATGGCTTGGGCGCGTTCGACGATTTCCGGTTTCGGCTCGAAGCCTTCCGGGGTCGCCACGCGCACGTTCGCTCCCACCATCGCACAGCCGAGTAACAGGGAGTGGGCGACGTTGTTTCCATCTCCGACGTAGGTTAAGGTCGTTCCGTCGAGGCGGCCGAACTGTTCCTGTACGGTCAGCAAATCCGCCAATGCCTGACAAGGGTGTGCGAAATCGGTCAGCGCGTTAATTACGGGAATCTCAGCGTAGTGTGCGAAGGTTTCGAGATCGGCTCGATCGAAGGTGCGAACGGCGACCGCGTCGAGATAGCGATCGAGGACGCGGGCTGTATCGGCCAGGGGTTCGCCGCGACTGACTTGGGTAACGCTGGGGTTGAGATCGATCGCCTGGCCGCCGAGTTGGAACATCGCGACAGAAAAGCTAACGCGAGTGCGGGTCGATGCCTTATAAAACACTAATCCCAGTACCTTACGACACTGTGGCGTGACCCTTCCCGCCTTCATTTCGGCGGCCAGGTGCAGCAATCCCCTCACCTCCTCTGGGCTGAGGTCTGCTAGACTCAGAAAATCGCGTCCTATCAGTCCAGTCATATTAAATCGATAAATTGATACTTAACGTTCGATCGCAAACTGCGAAGAGCCGACTGTAACCCTTGCTCGAGAATTGCGTCCTGCACGTGCGACACGTGCGATCGCCTCAGAACGCGACCCGGTTACAGCATCGTTTCTCCACCGTATCGTAACCCTATCTTTCGCTCTCGAATGCGAGATGGCGAGATAGCAAGATTGATAGAATATACCATAGGCTCTTGATTAGGATTTGGTTTGCAACCAGTCCGCGCGACGGTCGCCCCGCCCAACGATTCCCCTGCTCTCGATGAAGCGATGATTTCTATTTCTGGCTACCAGATCGTCGAAGAAATCGATCGAAGTGCTAAAACCGTTGTGTATCGCGGCTACCGCCAGCACGATCGACGGCCGGTAATTCTCAAAACGCCCCGCGCGGACTATCCCGACCTGGCCGATCTCGCCCGCATTCGCCACGAACACGAGATCGCCAAATCCCTCGACAGTCCCTACCTAGTCAAAGCTTACGGACTCGTTTCGTACCGCAATCACCACCAGGCCGCCGTTTATGAAGATATCGGCGGTCAGTCTCTCGAGGCGATCGCCCGCCATCAACGCCTGTCGCTTCTAGAGTGTCTCGACATTGCCGTGCAACTCTCGCAAGCGCTGCGAGACCTGCACCTGGCCAAAATCGTTCACAAGGATATCAAACCGCAGAACGTCATTTACAATCGCGACAACGGCCGCGTCCAACTGATCGATTTCGGGATCGCGTCGCGTTTGTCTCAGGAACGCCCCAATCTCAACCCCGTCAACACCCTTGAAGGAACGTTGGCATATCTGTCTCCCGAACAAACGGGGCGCACGAACCGTCCCCTCGACTTCAAAAGCGATTTTTACTCTTTTGGCGTGACGCTATACGAACTGCTGACGGGACAACTGCCGTTTCGCAGCGACGACGCTCTCGAACTGGTTCACTATCACATTGCCAAGATTCCCACGCCGCCGGAATCGATCGATCCGACGATTCCTCGTATGCTGTCGGATTTGGTGATGAAGTTGCTCTCGAAAACGGCCGAAGATCGCTATCAAAGCGCCTTTGGCTTAATTGCCGACCTACAAGAGTGTCGCCGACAGTTGGAACGCGGAGACAGCATCCAACCGTTTCCTCTCGGACGTCACGATGTGGCGATCGAGTTACAAATTCCCTCGAAACTCTACGGACGGGACACGGAAGTCCGACGGTTGATGGAAGCGTTCGAGCGCATCAGCGGAGCGGAGTCTACGCCGAGGTCGTCGGGTGGGGTGGCGTTTCTGATGGTGGCGGGATATTCGGGAGTCGGAAAATCGGTGCTGGTTCGCGAAATTCACAAACCTGTAGCCCAATGTCGCGGCTATTTCGCCAGCGGTAAGTTCGAGCGTCTGAAACGGAACGTTCCGTATTTTGCGTTTTTACAGGGATTGTCGGGGCTGGCCGAACAACTCCTCGCTGAAAGTCCCGCTCGGGTCGTGCAATGGAAACAAACGCTCTCTCGGGCGTTAGGGGCGAACGCGGCGGTGGCTGTGGAAATTCTCCCCGAATTGCTGCCAATTTTAGGACCTCAACCGGCTGCGCCCGTTTTGGGATCGCTAGACGCGCAAAATCGCCTCAACGACGTGTTTCAAAAGCTGTTGAGCGTGTTCGCTCGGGAGACGCATCCGTTGGTGTTGTTTCTCGACGATTTGCAATGGGCCGATTCGGCGTCGTTGAAGTTGTTGAACGTTTTGTTGAGCGAACCCGCGAAAGGACTCCGTCCTGCTGATACGAACGGATCGCTGTTGGTTGTCGGAGCGTATCGGGATAACGAAGTCACGCCCACCCATCCGCTCATGCTGCTGTTGGAAGATTTGCACCATCGCGGGATCGCTTGGGATACCATTACTTTGAACGATCTCGATCGCGACTGTGTCGAGGAACTGGTGGCCGATACGGTACGGTTGCCTCGAGAAGAGGTGCGATCGCTGGCGGGTTTGCTCTACCGCAAAACGGATGGAAATCCCTTTTTCTTGACGCAATTGTTGCTGTCTCTCGAGCGAGACAACTTGCTGACCCTCGACCCCGAAACGGGACGCTGGCAGTGGGACGTGGCGCAATTGGAAACGCTCGATATTTCTGAAAACGCGATCGAACTGACGGTTCGTAAGTTGCGGACGCTCCCGTTGGAAACGCAAAATTTGTTGATGCTCGCGTCCTGTATCGGCAACCGCTTCGATTTGGGGGTGTTGTCGGTGGTCAACGAGCGATCGCAACAGCGTACTGCCACGGATCTCTGGCCGGCGGTTCGCGAAGGAACGATCGTTCCCCTCAGCGATGCGTACAAAATTCCCCTCGCCCTCGACCCGGACGCCGATGAGGATCGCAATGCCGATCTCGATCGCTCTCATATCGCCTATAAATTTCTCCACGATCGCGTCCAGCAAGCGGCCTACTCGTTGATTTCGCCGGAAATTCAGCAGGACGTTCGGCTGCAAATCGGAAAGTTGCTGTTGAAAAGTACGCCGCCGGAAGCTCTGGAGGAACGGATTTTCGAGATCGTCAACCAGTTAAACGCTGGGGCGGCCTTGATGGTGCGCCCGGAGGAAAAACGACAACTGGCTCAGCTCAATTCGATCGCGGCTCGTAAAGCGAAGGCGGCCGCAGCCTCTCAAACGGCTCAGGACTATCTCGAGGTGGGACTGAACGCGATGGCGGAGTGGGGATGGGAACGGGAGTACGACCTGACGGTGTCTCTGCATCTCGAAGCGATCGAGGTGGCGGCGGTCAATACTCATTTCGATCGCGCCGAAGTGCTAGCTCGAACGGTTCTAAGCCACGCCAACAACCGCCTCGATAAAGCCAAAGCCTACCAGTTACAAGCGTTGGTTTACGGCATCCAAAATCAGATCGCTCGCTCGTTGGGTATGGGCAAAGCAGCGGTCGAAATGCTCGGCGTTCCCTGGGAAGACACGCCGATCCCGCGCGATCCTCGGGCGCTCCTTCCCCCGCGCGATCGCCTCGCTCTCCTCCCTAGGGCTGAGAGTGCTTACGACCGTTTGGCTATGACGTTGTTGAGTGCTGTCGCGACGACGGCGGCCTTTACGGATGCGGCGATCTTGCGACAGGCGGTGTTGACTCAACTGAAACTGAGTTGGCAACAAGGCCATGCTGGCGATTCGGCGGCCGCCTATGCGTGGTACGGGGCGCTGTTGTGCGGCTTGGCCGACGACCCTAATGCCGGACGGGACGCGGCAGATATCGCCCAGCAACTCCTCAACAGTGATGAAGACCGGCGACTCGAAGGGCTAGTGGTCGCGGTGACAGCCGGTCGCGTCGAACCCTGGTATCGCCCGCTGAAATCGTTGTTACCGCGACTGCGGGAGGGGTTGCAACACGCCCGAGAGGTGGGCGATTTGGCGGGATGCGGTCATGCGGCGACGGTCTACTGTTCGGGGGCGTTTTGGTCGGAAGCGACGCTGTCGGCAGCCGTGCGACTCCAAGATATGGCGATCGCCCTGTTGCGGGAAATCGAGCAGAACGCGGCCTTGGCCTGCGTGTTGGTCTGGCGTCAGCTCTCGGCGAACTTGCAAGGACACGCGGCCGATCCCTGGCAGCTCGACGGCGAGCATTATGCGATCGCGACTCAGTACCCGCAACTGCACGAACGCCAGCAACGGGCGGCACTGTACTGTATGGAGGTGGCGCAAACGGTGTTGTGGGTGCTGTTATCGGACTTCGACCGAGCGGTGGTGTCGGCGACGGCTGCTGAGGACTTGAAGGCGATCGCGGTGGGAACGGTCGATCGCGCCTATCAAGTTGCTTACGGACTGTTGGCACGATTGGCAACGTCGGAGAGGGTGATGGAGAATGCGGCGGAGGACGTCGAAGCCGATCTCGGACAGTTACGGCGTTGGGCGAAACGGATGCCCCAAAATTTCCAACATCTCCTCGAGTTGGTGGAGGCGGAAACCTATCGGGTGGCGGGAGACTATCTCAACACGATGGATCGGTTCGATCGCGCCATCGCCACGGCGAAACAGTACGGTCACGTGCGAGAGGTGGCGTTGGCGAACGAACGAGCGGCGCGGTTTTATTTCGATTGGGGTCGCGAGTCCATCGCGGGTTTGTATTTGGCGGAAGCCTATCGCAGTTACCGGGTCTGGGGAGCGACGGCGAAGGTGCGGGCGTTGGGCGATCGCTATCCGAATTTGCTAGCGGGGATGACGGCCGGTTCGGAATGGCAGTTCGATCGCACGTTAACGTTAAATGCCGATCGAACGGGCCAAATTTGGGAAACGGCCTTGACCCGTCCGACGGACACGCTGGTTCGGGCCAGCGGGACGGAATTCTTTCGCGCGACGGCCATCGAAGCGACGCACGTGTTATCGAGCGAAATCGTTCTCGAGTCGTTGCTGAAGAAACTGATGAACGTCGTGCTGAAAAACGCGGGCGCTCAAACGGGGTTTCTCATTCTCGCCGAGCGCTACGACTCGCCGGAGTTGGAGACGGACAGCACGACAGACGTGGCTCGGTTGATGGTGGAAGCTTCGGGAACGGTGACGACGGAACAGGTGACGGTTCGTCAGTCGATCGCTGTGGAGGCGTGCGAGTCGTTGCCGAAATCGGTGATTTACTATGTGGCGCGACGGCGGGAAAGTGTGGTTCTCAACGATGCGGCGGAGGCGTCTACGTTCGCCAACGATCCGTATATTCGGCAGTTCAAACCGCGATCGCTGTTGTGTTATCCCATCGAACGTCAAGGAAAGTTGGTGGGAGTGTTGTATTTGGAAAATAATTTGACGGTGGGGGCGTTTACGCGCGATCGCTTGGATTTGTTGGGGTTGTTGTGTTCGCAAGCTGCGATTTCGATCGAAAACGCGACGCTCTATCGTAATTTGAAAAACTCAGAACGGCGAGAGCGGGAACGCAGCCAGGAACTCGAACAGTTGGTTCGGGAACTCGATCGCGCTCAGCTTCAATTGATTCAGGGTGAGAAAATGTCGGCGTTAGGCCAGTTGGTGGCGGGAATCGCTCACGAAATTAACAATCCGATCGGGTTTATTGTGGGAAATTTGACCCTGGCGGACAACTATATTAAGGATTTGAGCGACTATTTACAATTGTATCGCGATCGCTTTCCCGATCCGGGACAAGAGTTTGAAGATCGCGCCGAAGAAATCGATTTGGAGTATCTTTTAGAGGACGCGCCGAAGTTGATGTCGTCGATGCAGATGGGGATCGATCGCATTCGCCAGATTAGTAAAGCGTTGCGAACGTTTTCTCGTACCGATACAGACAAACCCGTTCGTACGAATTTACACGACAACCTCAGAAGCGCGCTGTTGATTCTCAAACATCGGTTGAAAGCTAACGATGCTCGTCCCGAGATTCAGGCGATCGAACGATATGGAGAGATTCCTGAAATTGAATGTTACGCCGGACAACTGAACCAGGTATTTACGAACCTCATCGCCAACGCCATCGACGCGATCGAAGAAGCTTGTCAGAACCACAGCTATCAAGAGTTAAAAGAATCTCCCCATTGGATCGCGATCGAAACTGAATTGTCGGAAGATGGAGAACGGGTGTTTGTTCGCATCGCCGATAACGGAATTGGAATGTCTGAAGAGGTGCGATCGAATATGTTCGAGCGGCAGTTTACGACGAAACCGGTGGGGAAAGGAACGGGCTTAGGACTGTCGATTTCTCGACAAATTATTGTTGAGAAACATGGAGGGGCGATCGCCTGTCACTCTGAGTTAGGAAAAGGAACGACGTTTGAGATGGAACTACCAAGAGAGCAGAAGGAAAGCGATCGAACGTCTCGATAGTTTGGGGCGATCGACAGTAAAACTCAGCGCTTTAGATCGGGAAGCTTTAACTCGTGTGAATGACTGTTTCTTTCTAAAGTTGGCGATCGCTTGTTACTTAGGGCTTGCTGAATAAGTCTCCAGAGCGAATTCTGATGCCGTACAGCTTGCCCAATGGTCGTTTTGGACTCTAGCTTCCCAATTGAATCGGTAATCGCCGACGAAAATCCAAGGTTTTTGAGCTTCTCGATCGGA
>NZ_JAQNCQ010000134.1:0-3296 GCF_028368005.1 Geitlerinema sp. CS-897
CAATCCCTGCTGCTCTGGAGAGATTGGATGTTGGCGCTCATGGCGTTGAAGCCTCACAAATCTCTCCATTTTCAACGAGGGCTAGAGGCTCTATCCCTTGTGAGGCAGGGGGTCTAGCTATGTTGTCACCCTCTCAGGTCACACTCACGACAGTAGGATACGGCGATGTTTATCCCGTAACGCCGATCGGTAAATTGTTCGGGGCGTTACTGGCATTTTTGGGAATTGGTTTATTTGCCCTTCCCGCTGGAATTATCGCCTCTGGGTTTTCCGAACAGATCGAACGGCAAAAAGCGCGATCGCCCGAAAAAAACATCGCCAAGCCACCTCTCGAGACAGACGTAGAACAGTCGGCCGAGTTGATGAAACGCTGTCTCGATATCGCCTACGAAAAGTTTAGCGATCGTGTGCGCGACGAGGCAATTTTAAGAGACTTGGCCGTGAAGCTCTACGACGAAACCCAACACAATCGCGGACGCTAACCCCGAGCAAGTCCCTATCGTTCCCCAGGCGGGATTTTCTTCATCGGTAACTCCTCGTCCTGAGTCGGAGGAGTCGAGGGGGGCATTTCGCCTTCTGGTACGAATTCCACCACGAAGATATAGGCAGTCGTCGCTCCTGTCAGGGGAATATCGAGAGCGTTTTCGCGAAGAACTTCCACCGCTCGCTCGTCGAGGCGAGCGTTTCCCGTCAACAATAACGGTCGAACGCTCTCTTCAATCAGAGTTCCTTGACTGTCGAGGGCGATCGCGAATACCGTCCGAGGCGGTTCGGCGGGAGGTTCCACATCCTGCGGATAAGGAATCTGTATCCGAGTCGGAGCGAGCGGTTTTTCCAACAGGCGGGGCATTGCCTCAAAACCACTCAAGTAATCCAACCAGCGTTGTCCGGCCTCTTCAGGTAACGCTAACGTCTGGGCCTGTTGGAGAGCCAGTCGCATGGGTTCGGAATCCAACGGTGGCGTCGGAGTCTCCCCTCCTTTGGCGTCCGTATCCTCCGTGTCGCCGCCAGACTCGCGAATGCGGAAGTCGACCTGAAACCAGTAGGCTTTGGGGCGATCGCGATCGGGAAACTCAATTTGCGGAAGAACGAACTCCCGCAACACCAGTTGTAAAACGGGGTTTCGACGAGGTGGAAGTTCGGTTAACGCCAGGTTCCGGTTCCCCAACTCCTCGTCGATGACGGAGATCGGTTCGCCGTCTTCATCGACGAGAATTCCCACCAACACCGAAGGGATTTCCTCGACAAGCTGTTGAAACGCCGGTTGTGGGGGAAGCAAAATTTCCTGTGACTGGGGGTTTTGTCGGTCCCAAATCTCCACGCGATCCTCTAAGTCCGGGGCGATCGCAAAGAGTCGCTGCACCCAGCTTGCATAGAGCCGAAGAGCGTCTATCCCTTCAGCATACCCCTGACCGCTCGGAGTTCCGTCCCCTGTCGGCGTCTCGTCGGTTGTGTTCCCTTTGTTCTCCGTGTCCTCCGATCGCTCTCCTCGAGAGAGACCTTCTTTTTTCTGGCGAGCTAACTCTTGAGGCGTCGGTTCTGAAGGAGTCGTCTGTCGCGACGACGTACCCGTTCCCGACCTGTAGCGATCGACGAACGATTCGTATTGCTGTCGCCAATCGCTGCTACCGTCAGTATAGTTGTAGCTGTCGGTATAACCGTCGTCGTAAGTACCAGAATACGGATCGGTATCGTTCGATGGCAACTCGTCCCAGTAACTCCAAGCACTGCCACTCATAGAACTCTCGTCTTCCGTCGAATCCGCTGGCGGCGGTGGCGGAAACGTCGGTCGTCCTGACAGAGACGGTAAACCCGTCAAACTGTCTTCGTCAAACTCGTAGGACGGAAAGCTAAACTCCTGCGTCACTTGAGGAGCGAACTGATTGAGGTCTTCAGTGGTGAGTTCGACAATATCGACATCGAGAGTGTCGTCTTCCTCTTCCCCGAGATCGAGCGACGATAAAGGAATCGAAACGATCGCGATCGCGTGGAGTACCACCGATACCACAATGCCGACCGAGGCCGGTTGGCGCAAAGTATCGATCGCCCGTTGCCAGATCGGGGTTTCGCGGACGTTCTGAAATTGAGATGCCTCAGACATAGAATCGATCGAGCCGTCCTTGTCGGTGCGAGTCGGCAATACTGCCAATGCACTCACAGTTTAACTTGTGAGGGGTTCACCGGAGCAATAAGTCCCGTGCTGCACCGAAGGCTTCGGCCGTGAGCGGCTCAGCCGAACGGTCAGCGTCGGGATGCTTCGACAAGCTCAGCAACAACATGGACTCCCCGCGTCACTTGAGGGGTTCGATGCCCCGAAAATCGATCGTCCACAAAGATTTATCGAGATTGTGCTAAAGTGGCAAGCGAAAGAGGTGAAGGCGTTGATACACAAAGCGGTCAAAGTCAGAATCTACCCAACTGACGAACAGAAGCAGACGTTAGCTCAACACTTTGGCTGCGCTCGTTGGTGGTGGAATTATGCACTCAACCTGTGCAACACAACCTACAAAGAAACGGGTAAAGGATTGACCCGCACAGCCATTAACGCTCACCTCCCGAAGCTCAAGAAATCCGAGGAGACCGCTTGGCTATCAGAGTGCTACTCGCAAGTTTTACAAACGACGACACTCAACTTGACAGCCGCCTTCAAGAATTTCTTTGATAAGCGAGCGAAATATCCTCGCTTCAAGAGCAAAAAGTACCGTCAATCCATCCAATACCCCCAGAACGTCAAAGTTATTGGCAACCGTATTAAATTCCCCGGTCGGGTAGGAATCGTCAAGGCGAAACTCCATCGACCCATCGACGGAAAAATCAAGACGGTCACAGTATCTATGACGCCCTCGGGTCGGTATTTTGCGTCTGTCCTTTGCGAACTTGAGGGGGATGTACCCTCACCGAGTCCCGAGGGAAAAGTGGCGGGGGTAGATTTGGGATTGAAGGACTTCGCTATCGTCAACGATGGTGTCAAAACTTCCAAATATGCCAACCCAAGGCATTTCAAAAAACACGAACGGAACTTAGCGAGGAAGCAGAAAAAACTGGCTCGTAAGTCCAAAGGTTCGAGGTCTCGAGAGAAAGCCAGGAGGTTGGTCGCCAGAGTTCACGAACGCCTGTCAAATGCCCGTCAAGACTACCTGCACAAGCTGAGCCGAAAGCTGGTGAACGATAACCAAGTCATCGTAGTCGAAAATCTCAATGTCAAGGGCATGGTTCGGAATCACAATCTGGCTAAGGCAATTTCTGATGTGGGCTGGGGAATATTCGTCAATTTTCTTTCCTACAAACTCGAACGA